>NZ_JAGXGF010000205.1 GCF_024636815.1 Marivirga sp. | reverse complement strand
CCAATTTATAGAATTAAGGGATTTTGGTCTGACAGATAGTTTATATATAAAAATGAATGCTAGAGGAAAACCTCTAACTGATTTCGAGAATTTTAAGGCTAAATTTGAAAAATTGTTAAAGACTTTTGACAAGCTAAATAACACAGTCCTTGCACCATATTTTGAAGATAAAATTGACACAACTTGGACTGATGTTTTTTGGGCTTTTAGAAACAAGCAAGATCATCTTTTTGATAAGGAGTTTATGAATTTTATCAGAGTTGTTGCAACAAATTCTGTAGCTGCGCAGGATGATCCCGATTTTCAAGCCCTTAAGTCGATGACCAAAGACAAAGCCGATTATGGTTTTTATGAGCTAGAAACTTATGGAGCTTTCAATAAAACCGGGATTAATGATATTATTTCTTTTCTTGATTTGATCGATAATAATGGGGTTTTCAAAAAATATCTATCCAATTCTGATATTCTTGATGAAGAAAAATTATTTCTTGATGTGTCAAATTATGATTTGACATATATCAAGAGATTACAATTTTATGCTCTTTATAAATACATTGATATAAATAAAAATTCCTCAGGTATTGAAGAATGGGTTCGAGTAATAAGAAATCTAACTTCTAATAGTGTATATCGCCAAGCTGAATCATTTGAAACAGCTGTAAAAACTATTAATCTAATGTTGCCTGAAAGTTCAAATATCTTAGCGTTCTTGAAAAATGGTAATAAGCCAAACGGTTTTTTAAAATATCAATTGGATGAAGAAGAAATAAAAGCATTTTTAATTGAGAGGTCACCGCTTTGGGAAGAAAAAATCAAAGAAATTGAAAATCATAAATACTTTAATGGTCAAATAGAATTTTTACTTGATTTTGCAGGTATTACTGAATTCTTCAAAGAAAACGGAAATTGTAATTGGGACTCCTTAGAGGATGAAAAATTTCAGGAGAAATTTGACTATTATGTGGGTAGAGCTAGAGCAGTTTTTATCGATAGTGGCTTACGTGCTTTTCCAAATTATATTTTTGAAAGAGCGCTATTATCAATTGGCAATTATACACTACCGAAGGGAAGAAATAGAAGCTTCCTAGTTGATGTTGACAGAGAGATTGGTTGGAAACGATTACTTAGAGATTCAGATAATAATAAAAGAATTTTTATAAAACTATTGTTTGATGAAATCCAAGATATAGCTAATATAGAAGATGAATTAAAAACAATAATATCTCAGTCTTCCTCTCAAGATTGGCGTAAGTATTTTATTGAATATCCTGATGTACTAAAGAAATGTGGGAAAGAAAAATTTTTCAGAGTGGATCCTTATTTAAAATATAGAGATATTCTAATTCTTGAAAAAAGACAAACTAATGGAATACATAGAGAATATTACACCTATGGGTTATGCTGTGCTCTAAGAAGATTAGGTTATGAGGTAAAATATAATACACAGAATTCTGTTGATTTAAATAAATACATATCATCTGTAAATAATCAAAGAGTCGAGATAAGTTATGATACTTCTTCGGAAGATAATGAGGGAGCATTCATTATAGAAACAGAAACTGAATATCAAAAATTTGAAGAAGAATCTGATGCAATAGATTTTTTGGCAAAAATTGAAATACTTTAATGATATGTACAGTCAAACCAACGAACAAGCATTAGAAGCAGCCATAGAAAAGCACTTAACTGGTGCTTGCTTGGAAGAATTAAAGATTCAGGGTAATAATGGTCAGGCCGTCGCAGAGCATAATGCACTTTACCAAACAGGGAAAGGCTATTTTATTGGACAACCCTCTAATTTTAATTCCCAATTTGCTCTGGATGAACAGCTTTTTTGGAACTTTTTGGAAAATACCCAAAAAGAAGAATTAGAAAAAATACAAAAACAAAGCGACTGGAAATTAAAGATCCTAAATCGGTTTGACCGGATGATCAAGAAGTATGGGGTATTACATTTGCTACGTAAAGGTTTGGAAGTAGATGATGCGCATTTCACCTTATTTTATCAGCTTCCTCTGGCAAGCAGCAGCAAAACGGTAAAAGATAATTTTGAGAAAAACAGGTTTAGCATCACCAGACAATTAAGATATTCTATAGACAATCCTCGGGAGGAAATAGACCTTGTTCTATTTATAAATGGATTACCTGTAGTAACAATGGAATTAAAAAATCCGTGGACAGGGCAAAGCGCTAAAGTTCACGGGCAGCATCAATACAAAACCCAACGTGATATAAAACAACCTTTGCTACAATTTGCACGTTGTATTGTTCACTTCGCAGTAGATACAGACGAGGCCTACATGACCACCAAACTAAATGGGAATGACACTTTTTTCTTGCCTTTTAATAAAGGGAACAAACACGGTAAGGGAAATCCGGAAATTAGTCCTGGAGAAACTGGACACAGAACTAATTATTTATGGGATGAGGTGTTTACCAGAGAAAGTTTAGCCAATATTATTCAACACTTCGTGCGTTTGGATGGAAAAAAGAAAGATCCGTTACAAACTAAAACATTGTTTTTTCCGCGATACCACCAAATGGATGTGGTTCGTAAAATAATAGATCATGCTAGTGAAAAAGGAGTAGGACAAACCTATTTAATTCAGCATTCAGCAGGCTCAGGAAAGTCTAACTCCATAACTTGGGCAGCCTATCAATTAATAGAAACCTACCCTAAAAATAAAGATACCCCGGGAATTAAGAGTTTGGAGCAACCTCTATTCGATTCGGTAATTGTAGTTACAGACAGGCGTTTGTTAGATAAACAAATACGTGAAAACATTGCCGATTTTTCTGAAGTCAAAAACATTGTAGCTCCTGCGTATTCTTCTAAAGAATTGCGGGATAGCTTAGAGCAAGGCAAAAAAATAATTATCACTACTATACAGAAATTCCCTTTTATTATTGATGGGATTGCAGATTTAAGCGACAAGCGTTTCGCAGTGATAATAGACGAAGCCCACAGTAGTCAGAGTGGATCTGCTCACGATAGCATGAATAGTGCTATGGGGCAACAAATTACAGACCCCGATGAAATGGACGCTCAAGACAAGATCGTAATGGCAATGCAAGCTCGAAAAATGCGTGGGAATGCATCTTATTTAGCTTTTACTGCGACACCAAAGCCTATTACCTTAGAAAAATTTGGTGTAAAGCAAGATAATGGAAAGTTTAAACCTTTTCATTTATACTCCATGAAACAAGCTATAGAGGAAGGATTTATTCTAGATGTCCTGGCTAATTACACCACGCTTAAAAGTTATTACGAAATAGAAAAATCTATAGAAGATAATCCCCTGTTCGATTCAGTTAAAGCACAGAAAAAATTACGGGCTTACGTAGAGCAGCATCAGGAAACCATACATACCAAGGCAGAAATTATACTGGATCATTTTATTCCTAAAATAGTAAATCAAAAAAAACTAAAAGGGAAAGCAAAGGCAATGGTAATTACACAGAGCATAGAATCTGCTATAAATTACTACAAAGCATTAAAGGCAATCCTTAAAGATAAGGGGAGCCCATTTAAAATCGCTATAGCTTTTTCTGGAGAGAAAGAATTGAAGGGCATTAAATATTCAGAAGTAGGACTAAATGGTTTTTCTGAAAAAGAAACGAGCACAAAATTTAATGAAGATGAATACAGGATATTGGTGGTTGCCAATAAATACCTGACTGGTTTTGATCAGCCTAAATTATGTGCTATGTATGTAGATAAAAAGCTGCAAGGTGTTATGGCCGTTCAAGCATTATCCAGGTTAAACAGAGCTGCAGATAAATTAGGGAAGAAAACTGAAGATATTTTTGTGTTGGATTTCTTTAATTCCACCGATGATATTAAAACCTCTTTTGACCCATTTTATACTGCAACCTCCTTAAGTGAGGCCACCGATGTTAATGTATTACACGAACTAAAAGATGTATTGGACGATGTTGGTGTTTACGAATGGGATGAAGTAGAAGACTTTACAACTCGGTTTTTTAATAAGGAAAATGCACAAGTATTAAGTCCTATAATTGAAAAAGCTGCAGAACGTTTTATTAACGAACTGAAATTAGAAGATGATGATAAAGCTGATTTTAAAATTAAGGCAAAACAGTTTGTAAAAATATATGGTCAAATGGCTGCCATTTTGCCTTTTGAAGTTGTGAAGTGGGAGAAGCTATTTTGGTTCTTGAAATTTTTGATCCCTAAGCTGCCTATTAAAGATCCAAAATTAGAAGGTCTTGATGAATTGTTAGAATCGGTAGATCTGTCTACCTATGGGATTGAGCGAGTGAAATTAAATGAGGTTATTGGATTAGATGATACTGAAACGGATGTAGATCCTCTAAACCCAAACCCTCGTGGCGCTCACGGGACAGATGAGGAAAAAGATCCTTTAGACCTGATTATAAATAGTTTCAACGAGCGTTGGTTTCAAGGTTGGGAAGCTACTCCGGAAGAGCAAAGGGTTATGTTTGTAAAGGTTGCAAAATCCATACAAGCCCATAAAGATTTTGATTTTAAAGTTGCCAGAAATTCTGATGAACAAAACAGGAATTTAGCATTTCAGAAAATTTTAGATGAGGTGGTTTCTAAAAATCGAAAACAAGGTCTTGATTTTTACCGCTTGTACACAAAGGATGATCCATTTAAGCAGGCATTTATTGATTCAATGAGGAGGATGGTGAGTGTTTCAAACAATAGAAATCAATTATAAAATAAAAATTAAATATGAGTAAATTTTTAACCGGAGAACAACTAGAAAATGTTGTTTACGATATAATATGGGATGCAGAACAAACATTGCTAATTGTCTCACCTTTTATAAAATTAGATGATTATTTTAAAAATCTCTTTAAGAAACATAAAGACAATCCCAAACTTCAAATCATTTTAGTTTTTGGAAAAAACGAAAAAAAAGTTAATAGGAGTTTAAGTAATGAAGATTTCGATTTCTTTAAGCAGTTTCCAAATGTTAGTATTATTTACGTGCCACATCTTCATGCTAAATATTATGGAAATGAAAAGAAAGGAGTAATAACATCGATTAATTTATATGATTATTCCTTCAAAAATAACATTGAATTTGGAGTTTTTTCTGAACAAAAGCTGATTAGTAAATTTACTTCTTCCGCTGATGTCGAAGCCTGGCATGAATGCATAGAGTTAGCTCATACTAATGAAGTTGTATATGTTAAGAGACCTGCTTACAGAAGTAAGAAGGGATTAATGAACTTTGGGAAAGAATTTGTTAAATCAGAAGTCTTATTTGATTCTACTGATAAATTTTATGGTTCAGGAAAATCAAATCTTGATTCAGATAAAAGATTGGATGATTTCCAAGATGAAATAGACTTGGATCAGGTTGATGATGTAAGACCGGAAAGAGTATGGGAAGAGTATAAAAAGAAACCCCTTAAGTCAAGCTCATTAAAAAAACCTTCTTCAAAGACACATTCCGAGAATGATTCAAAGAAAGGCTATTGCATTCGGACAGGTGAAGAAATAGAATTTAATCCGGAAAGACCAATGTCGCTTAAAGCTTTTAAAAAGTGGAATCAATTTCAAGATTTGGAATATAGCGAAGCATATTGTCATTTCTCAGGCGAACCGTCTAAAGGGGAAACCTCCTTTGCTAAACCCATACTGCGAAAAAACTGGAAAAAGGCAATGAATAATTGAGATAAATATGTGTCTAAATATAACTTTCCAGCAAGGCGGCATGCGCGAATTTGAAAGGACCGGGATTTATCCTGAATACCTGCTTTTCAACCTGCCCGGCACTTACCAAAGCTGGAGAATAAAAATTAAGAAAAAACCGCAACAGGGTTTTTTAAAAAGTAAAGGTATTTCAGTCTTTGAATATAGCTTTGATGGCCAATGGTGTAAATTCAGAAAAGTGAAAAGTGATGGTTCATCTTCAGAGTGGAGGGAATCTGAAAATATGAGTTTTGAGATGAGGGATTAATACCTTAGTTGAAATGAATTTCCTGAATAAATGTAGAAGGAAGGTAATTGAATCTATGACAAAGAATAAAAAGACAAAAAAGCCCTGGTCAACCAAAGATGTCATGGCTCAGATCTATGAAAAAAACTTGTGGGGTGGTAACAAATCTGAATTTTACTCTGGTTTAGGCTCACATCATTCTGAAACAGTAAATCCATATATAGCTGTAGTATCCGCTTTTCTAAAAGATTTTGAAGCTCCACCGGTAGTTTGTGATCTGGGTTGCGGTGATTTTAATATTGGTAAAGAACATGTAAAGTACTCCAAGAAATATATCGCTATAGACATAGTCCCAGCGCTCATAGCACATAATAAAAAAGAATTTCAAGATGATAATTTAGAATTTCATGCTTTAGATATTGTAAAAGATGTTCTGCCTTCGGGTGATTGCGCGATTTTAAGGCAGGTGTTGCAACATTTATCTAATGCTGAAATAAAATGTGTGGTAGAAAAATTATATGATTTTAAATATGTAATTCTAACCGAGCATTTACCGGAAGAAGATTTTGAACCCAATAAGGATATTATCTCCGGACAGGGAATCAGACTAAAAAAACAAAGTGGTGTAAACCTTTCAGCGTCACCATTTAATTTTAAGATCAAAGAGGTAAAACAGTTATTCTCTGTTGGATTCCGCGAATTGAAAGGAGTTTTAGTAACTACGTTGTACGAGGTATATTAAAGCAGAATTTAATCACACACTTGCCGAAAATATTCATAGATCATCACCATTGCTAAAGTATCCAGTTCACAGTATCGAAGCAGCGCCTTGTTAATCGCTTCTCTTTCCCCGGCAGCGAGGTCCCGGAATTGAAGTTTTTGGTAAGCAAATAATGCTGCTCCTCCATCGACTATCTCGGGGATGCTTGCCACGATCTCTTCCAGCTTTTCACTGTCCCAGCCATCAAAAACAGGAGGTAGGGCTTTATAGGGGCTTATCGCTTTGCCGTTTTCCATCTTTAAAAAGATATGATCGGTATCAAAATTCTTGCTGGTTATTCCTGTTTCTCCCAGAGGTTTTTGATACTTTTCCTGTAAATAATTACTGGACTGCAGTACGGCAGGTAAAACTGCTTTTATAGAATTGGAGCCATTGGTGCCGGGTGGATATTCCGGTGATGCTGACCCCCCGTTCCGGCCATACTGACCCCTCTAAGGATTTTGGTCAAAAAGATAAGATAATGACAATATTACAGTTTTTTTCTTAGACTTTCTCCCTTCAATTCTATTCGATGAGAGGTGTG
>NZ_JAGXGF010000204.1 GCF_024636815.1 Marivirga sp. | reverse complement strand
TTGTAAAATCTTTATCTGGGCTTAGTTCCACCTTGTATTCAAATTTCCATTTGTCTTTGTATTTTGAATTCCATACTAAAATTTCTCCTTTTTTATCCGGAAGTTCTAATTCAAAAGTGCCATCCATTTGTGGGACATTACCAATTCTATGGCCTATAACTATCATATTGGTATTGATGCCATTTTTATTATTTTTTTGAAATGTGATGTGACCGAGCATATAGGTTTTTCCATCATCCTTTTTTTCAAACTTATATTTTACCATAAAGTCCTTGTTTTGGGCTGTATGTGGGTACTCTGTTTGAAAAATGATTAGGCTAATAAAGATAATTAAGAATTTCATGTGTATATAATTGTTTTAAAGTTGCCATCCCGATAAATCGGGACAGGCTATGGAATAGTCAAAGTTCCAAAGCCTAGCTATCTAACCTTTACTGACCTGTTATATTCATTTCAGTTGGTATGCAGGGTTTATGACTATTTCATGGTGTTACATTTTTAAGTTTAAATAAGTCAAAAGAAAAACGGCTATCATCCACCTTATTATATTGATCACTGTTAAATAAATGTAAACCATCTTCATTAATGAATGTGATCCCAAATGAATATTTTTTGGCATTTATCGGACTTTCCCCAATTATTTCAAACTCATTATTCAAAATAATAATGGAAGCATTTTCGCCTAATGCACTTCTATCGGCATATTTATTAATAGGATTATAAGCAAATCTGTAATAAAGCTTTCTCCATCTGTCATATTTTAATCCTGAATAAAAGCCTTGTTCCGCCTGCTTTCTATAGGTTTTCCCATCATCATTATAAAGTTCTTCACTCAAAGGTTTTAAGGTTTTCATTTCAGAAGAACCGGCAAAGTGCTTTGACTTATTGCCTTGGGTATCTGTCACGTAAATATATTTATCATTGGGGAAGCTCATGATTATTGCATCTGTATCCTCATTATATGTAAATACAGCATTTCTATAGCTATGTTTACCCCAAAAACCCTCATCATATTTTTCTGATAAATTGTATTTAGTATCAAATGATTTCCTATCAATATCAAATTCCACCATGCCATAATCTGAAGAGGTAGCATTTTCCATAGGGGAAGGGTAAGTTGGTAGAAAAAGGGTTCTGTTTTTAAAATAAGGGGGATGAGCACCATCTGGATATGTATAATGCATATCGTCCAATTGGAGATCAAATTCATCAATATTATTGCCCGCAGAATCTACAAGGTAAATTTGTTGGGGTAATGGATCAAATAGAAAGATGGAGTCGAAATTATGAATGTAAGCATAATTAATACTTCTTGGAACTCTTTTAGGACCTTCAAAATCAAAGTGGATCTCTTTTAATAATTCCTGAGATTTTAAATCATAAATAGAGATGTATTTTCCAGTCGAATGAAAAAACAATAAATGTTGAGGATTGTGATGTGGATATACTTGTACCCCTCGTGTATAGGCTGTTTTAATACTGTCGAGATTGAAAACTAAAGAATTTGTAATTTTGAGTTCATAGTTGTTTTCTAAATTCTCTGATTTTTGATAGGACTTTTGGCAGGATGAAATATGTATAGTTATTATAAGTATTAAAAGATAGAAAAGCTTATTCTGTTTTTTTTGCATTTTTTATTCGGATTAAGAGGTTATTATTGAATTGTTTGATATCGAGTATTTTAAAGCTTAAATCTTATGGGTAAAGTAACTTTGGTTTTGATTTTTTGACCTCTTTGCAATCCAGGATTCCACTTCTTACACTTTTTGATAACTCTCAATGCCTCTTGATCGCAACCCCCACCTATACTTTTTAAAATGTAAGATTCGGAAATTCTACCCTCTTTATTAATTACTAAATTTATGTATATCTTTCCTTCAACCCCCGCATTATATGCCTTTATAGGGTAATTAATGTGTCTGTAAATTTTTTTGTATAACTTATCATCACCTCCCTTATAAGTTACTTTTACATTTAATTTTTCATATACATATTCATTAGATTCAAGGTCATAAGATTTTCCCTGATTGAGTTGACCGTTATCACCATAGTATTCTGTATAATATAAATCTCCATTTTTTCTCCATGATTGCCATTTGCCAATTTTAAGACCATTTTCAACCTTCCCTTTAATTTTAATATTACTGTTATCATAATATTTGATGTACTGACCATTGCCATTATATACTAAAGTATCACCTTCTTCATTAAACAGTTCTTTTATTTCATAATTTATGCTATCGTTTTCAAGTAGATAATTTCTTAACTCTTCGATTTGTCCATTTGGATAATATGTTCTCCGTAGTCCATTAATTTCATCAAATGCGTAAAATGCTTCAGTTTTTACATTTCCATTTTCATAATACCATCTAACTAAACCTTCTTCAAACTCAGCTTGAGGATCATGAAATAGACCTTTCATTTGAATGGAATCCGAGATATAATAGTCTTCAATTTTATACAGGCTATCTGATCTCAAATAAAATATTTTTCTGTAGAAATCAGCATTTTCTCTGTCTTTAACTACTTCCCAATTTTCATTAAAGTAGATGATATTTTGACAAAAAGAGGTTCCTGTAAAAAAGAACATCGAAATAAAAAGTATGTATTTTTTCATAGCTAAGAGATACAGATTATTAGGCTCTTTGTAGATTTAATTATATCTAAAGTTAGATTTAGTTTTAAAAATATCCAATCAATTAGGTATGAATTAGAAACAAAAAAGCCTCTCAGATTTCTCTGAGAGGCTTTCACTAAAATTTATGATTTAAGGATTCTTATTTAGAATCTTTTTTATCATCATCATTTACTTCTTCGTATTCCACATCATCTACGCCATCACTGCTTTCGCCTTGTGGTTCTTGCCCAGCATCTCCGCCCGGCTGTCCTTCAGCACCGCCAGCTTCTTGCTGCGCCTGGTAGATTTCCTGTGAAGCTGCTTGCCATGCATTGTTTAATGCTTCCATTGAGCTATCAATTGCTTCAATGTCCTGACTGCTATGTGCTTCTTTTAATTTAGCTAGAGCATCGTTGATGGCCGTTTTGTTGCCTTCTGATAACTTCTCGCCAAATTCTTTCATTTGCTTCTCAGTTTGGAATATTAAAGAGTCAGCTTGATTGATTTTGTCAATCTTCTCTTTCTCTTTTTTATCGGTTTCAGCATTTGCTTCCGCCTCTTTTTTCATTTTTTCGATTTCTTCATCTGATAATCCAGAAGAAGCCTCGATTCTGATTTTCTGCTCTTTACCAGTTCCTTTATCTTTAGCAGATACATTCAAGATACCATTGGCATCTATATCGAATGTTACTTCAACCTGAGGAACTCCTCTTGGCGCTGGAGGTATACCATCCAAGTGGAATCTACCGATCGAACGATTGTCTTTTGCCATTGATCTTTCACCTTGCAATACGTGGATTTCCACTGAAGGCTGATTGTCTGAAGCAGTACTGAATGTTTCTGACTTCTTAGAAGGAATCGTAGTGTTCGATTCAATCAATTTAGTCATTACGCCACCCATGGTTTCAATTCCTAATGATAATGGAGTAACATCCAATAAAAGAACGTCTTTCACTTCACCGGTTAATACACCACCTTGAATTGCAGCACCAATTGCCACAACCTCATCTGGATTTACACCTTTAGAAGGTTTTTTGCCAAAGAATTTCTCTACTTCTTCTTGAATTCTTGGGATACGGGTTGAACCACCTACCAAGATTACTTCATCAATTTCAGAAGGAGATAAACCAGCATCTTCTAAAGCTTTCTTAACTGGAGCCATTGATCTTTTAACTAAGTTGTCAGATAATTGCTCGAATTTTGAACGGCTTAATTTTCTAACCAAGTGCTTAGGCACGCCATCTACTGGCATAATATAAGGTAAATTCACTTCTGTTTCAGTAGAGCTCGATAACTCAATTTTAGCTTTCTCAGCAGCTTCTTTCAATCTCTGCAAAGCCATTGGATCTTGTTTCAAGTCAATACCTTGCTCGTCTTTGAATTCTTTTGCCAACCAGTTGATGATTACTTGATCGAAGTCATCACCACCTAAGTGAACATCACCATTAGTAGATTTTACTTCAAAAACACCATCACCTAATTCCAGGATAGAGATATCAAAAGTACCACCACCTAAATCGTAAACGGCAATGTTTTGATCTTTATCTCTTTTATCTAATCCGTAAGCCAAAGCAGCAGCAGTTGGCTCGTTAATGATTCTTTTTACTTCTAATCCAGCGATCTGTCCAGCTTCTTTCGTTGCCTGACGCTCTGCATCATTAAAGTAAGCAGGAACTGTAATAACAGCTTCTGTAACTTCTTGTCCTAAGTAATCTTCTGCAGTAGACTTCATTTTCTGAAGAATCATTGCAGATAATTCCTGAGGTGTGTAATTTCTATCACCTACTTTAACTCTAACTGTATCGTTATTACCAGATTCTACTTTGTAAGAAGCAATTTTTTTCTCTTCTGAAACTTCAGAAAACTTCTTACCCATAAATCTCTTTACTGATGCGATTGTATTGGTAGGGTTTGTAATAGCTTGACGTTTTGCAGGATCACCTACTTTTCGTTCGCCTTTCCCTTCATCCAAAAACGCTACAATAGAAGGTGTAGTTCTTCTACCCTCACTGTTGGGGATTACAACGGGCTCATTACCCTCCATTACCGCCACACAGGAGTTGGTAGTACCTAAGTCAATTCCAATAATTTTTCCCATGATCTATTTTATTTTTCTAATTCTAAATTCATTTTTCACATTAAGTAACAATGGATGTGCCAATAGGAGATGCGTTCATTTTATCTGACATTATGACATTTGTAAAAGAAATTCATGGGAAATCGTCAGTATTTGTAGTCAATTAAATTTCAAAAACCTTTATTTTGTCATTACTATAAAACAAATAGTCGTGGTTAATGACAAATATTGATGCTTTATTATGTTTGACAACAACTTAATTTAGTACTTAAGTAACCTATACTAAATTTTTCCCGTCAAAGAGACTATATTGGAAACACCAGACAGAAATTCAGACCTTACTTTTTATGCCTCTATAGCATTAAAAATGATTATTTTTATAGCAGGCATTACCATTTTATGGATAGGTAAGCCTGTCATCGTCCCTTTAGCGGCTGGTCTCTTACTTTCATTTATACTTTTACCGGTTGTTAATTTTTTGGAGAAAAAATCTTTCCCGAAGTTTTTAGCTATTCTGGTTACCATACTCACCTTAATTAGTATAGTGGGCACAGTAATCTTTTTATATTCCAATCAGATTATCAAAATAATTGATCAGTTCGGTTCTTTCCAGAATCAATTAATTGAAACAGTAAACAGTATAGTGGAGGGTATCAATAAGAATCTCGATCTTAAAGAAAATCTGAAGACACCCGAGGTGATGAATAAAGCCAAGGAGGTTGTAGAAAATAATAAATTTCTCCCTCAGGTAATCAGTAGCGTATTTAAATCATTGGGAAATATTTTGCTTTTCCTTGTTTTCACCATTCTATTCCTAAACTATAGAAAAGGCTTGCTTAAAGCCATTAAAAAATTTGGTAAAGACAAAGAAACAAGAAATAATATAGAAGATGCTGTAATTGAGGCTTCTAAAGTTGGAAGAAACTATGTATTAGGATATTTACTCTTAATTATTATCCTGACTATTATTAACACTACAGGATTATTAATAATTGGGATTGAATACCCCTTGTTTTTCGGTTTTTTGCCTGCTTTATTTTGTATAATTCCATATATAGGCTCCTTAATGGGCGCCAGCCTTGTATTGCTTTTTACGATTTTTAATTACGACTCATTAGTGTATCCTGTGAGTGTGGCTGGGTTGTTTTGGCTGAGTCAACTACTTGAAAGCAATGTGCTTAATCCTAAAATAGTAGGGGAGAATTTAAAGTTGAGTGTGCTATTTGTAATTATTACCCTAATGATAGGTCAGTTGATTTGGGGAATTGCGGGGCTAATTCTTTCGGTGCCGATGATGGCTATTTTTAAAGTTTTTTGCAACTACTTTGAACCTTTAAAACCTGTTTCATTATTGATTGGAACCGAAGTGCATACTGCACCAGGAGAAAAAAATACAAATTTATTCTCAGTTATTAGGAGGTTTTTCAGTAAATGGAAAAAGAAAAATTAGCTAATTACCATTCCAAATTCTCTAATTATATAAGAGAATAAATCATCATAATATCCATATTTTTGTGATGTGGAAATTCAACTA
>NZ_JAGXGF010000203.1 GCF_024636815.1 Marivirga sp. | reverse complement strand
GGATGTAGTCGACCAAATGACACACCCTGATAAGAAGCCTAAGAATCCCATGCGAAAGATTTATGATGAGAGAGACTTGATTTCAAAAGCTAAAGATTTTGTTGATGAGATAAATAAGATAGATTCAGAAATTTATAAAATTTAAAAAGGACAACTTGTTTTATTAAATTTGATTTGGATTCAATATGATAAAAATGACTATAAATTTAGAAGAGCTTAGAAAGAAAGAGAGTAAGGAGCGATTGGCTAAACGTAAATTGAGAAAAAAACAAATTTTGGAACGATGGGAGCCAGTCATGATTAATCTGAAAAAAATAGAACTTTTCTATAGCGAATTAAACAACCACAGTCTTCAGGAGTTTCAAATGTTGGTTCAAAGTTTAGAATCTGATTTTAATAGTTATAAAAACTCCATAGATTTTTCCGCGTTTTCTGAAAATGTTGAACACTCAGAGTCAATACTAGCATCCGAAAGGTCATTCAAGAAACTAAAAGAGGAGGTCATTAAAGCTGGATTAGCTAATGAATATTTTAGGGAAAAGGATATGGTTTTGTGTAGAGAAATTAGAGGTTTTTTTAATGACTGTAAGGAAGATGATGATTACTTAACCCCTGTGTTATTTTCATTTGACGTTTATTCACCAATCAATGAATCAGACCAATTAAAAAACTTAATATATTTAATAAAATTAAACTCTAATCTCGATATTATTCTAAGAGCGGTTGATATATTATCCTCTCATTGTATAGATGTTTATAAAAGCCCACATTATATGCCCCCGAAGCCAGGAAGACCATCTCTGTTATCTCATTCTAATGATGATGAAGAGGCGACAGTAATGAGGTCTTTTCAAGATGGAGAACAAGATAGATTTGGATATTAAGAATTTGTTGTTTAAGTCCTGTTGAATTCTTTAATTGTCTTCGTTATGCGTTAGAGGTAATTCACTTTTCAGTTACATTTTCGGTAGTAAGTGTTTTTACTTTTAGTAAGGTCCCAACACTCACCACCGCTATCTTGGCTAACTTTCTAATTGATAAATCAGAATGTAGATTAATTTCTGTTGCAACCGATTGGTTCTTTTGCAGAATCCCATGCGGAAGATTTATGACAAAAGAGACCTAATCTCCAAAGCAAAGGATTTTGTAGATGAAATTAACAAGTTGGATTCTGATTTGTTTACTTTTAATAATATACCCAGAGGATGAAAGAATAATAGATATATGCACATTTATTATTTATTTAAATATCAAACGAATCCAGTTAACTTAAATCTATTGATTTATCGTATACATTATTCAAAGTGTTGACAATTTCATTGGACTTAATTATTGGGTGATTCTTTTTTGTGCAAATAATTGTTATAGAGCCATTAGTATATACACCTGAAAGGCTAAATATACTGGTCACTAAATTGAGAACCTTATTTGCTTCCTTAGGTAAATGTTCATATTGGTCTAGAATGAATCTATCTATTGAATCAATTACTAAACAAACTTTCTTTCCTGCATGTGCTTCTCTTACAACATCGCTCAAATAATAGTAAAACTCATCTAATTGCCTGTGGATAGTTGCAGATGAACTAATGTTTTTTGTATTGTTACCTAAAGAATCTTCTCTTCTTTGACCAAACAAAACTCTAAATAATTGGAAGCCGTTCTTTTGAAAGCCATTGGCAATTTCGGTTGCACAAGTAGTTTTACCAGAACCATGAGCCCCTCTAATAAGTATATTTTCACCTTCATATAATTTTTTACTACCTGAGGTAAATTTCATTAAACCTCGAGCAGAATAGTATTTATATCCTAATGTTGGATATCCACTCTTTACTAGGCTTGTTTTAGTGATAATTTTAATCCTTCCCCCTTCCGATACCAGAGTTCCAGTATCGCCTAATTTCAATACTTCAAAGCCGTCTACCAATTTACTTCCATTTTTGATTATTGAGAATTTATCATGTGACAATGTGGTTAAATATTGACTGGATTTATTATGTTTTGTGTAATAACCAGGTACGACAGTAAAATTTATTTTGGTGGGGGCATTAAATGCTTCATCTGCTGAAATTCCTTCAAATTGAATATTGTCCATGTTGTGGATGGCTTAAAATTATTGACCTTCTATATTTAATTAAGGCAATATAGCATAATCATTAAAATATTTAATATTTGCTTTTGAAATACTTATTATTAAAGAAATCTAGCACACATTTATAAAAAATTAGAGATGTACCATTTTAATTGGATACCCAAAATCATGACAATGTGATTTTGTAGTTTCTGGCTTGGGGTAAAATAATAATCATAAAAAATATTATTTTATATTTAAGCTCGATTAAACATCCCCTAAAATGTTTTCATTTTCTAACTATAACCAATTCAATAATATGAATCAGAAAACTCTTGAAGAATTACAAAATGAGGAAGAACAAGAATTCCTAGATGTCAGCGATGACAATGAATTAGAACTTGAACAAGAAGAGGATGAGAGAAAAATTATATGGCAAGCTAAAGATTTTTCCATTAGAGAGTTCTCATCAATGCTTCAAGATGGTGACTTAGAACTACAGCCTGAATATCAAAGAAATTTTGTAGCTACACCTAAAATCGCAAGTAAACTTATAGAATCAGTTCTAATGGAAGTTCCTATACCTGTTATTTATTTAGCAGAAGAAAAGGATAGTACATATAGTGTTATAGACGGTCAACAAAGACTAACCTCTTTTCTATCATTTATTAATGGAAAATTTCCTAATGGTGAACTATTTAAACTAACTGGACTCACCGTATTTAAGGAATTGAATCGCAAGTCTTTTACAGATTTAGAGAAAGAACATCAAAATAAAATTCGAACTACGACCCTTCACACTATTGTTATTAAAAAGGAATCTAATGAGGACGTTAAATTTGAAATCTTCGAAAGATTGAATACTGGTTCTATCAAATTAAATGAAGATGAGATTAGAAATACAGTTTACCGAGGAGAATACGTTCGTCTTCTTTCCGAATTAGAGGATAACGATACTTATCACCAACTTGTAAGAAAAGATAATTACAAGAAAAGAATGATATATCGTGGAATGATACTTCGGTTTTTTGCTTTAAGTGAAAAAACGTACTTGAATTATAAACCAAGTATGAAGCAGTTTTGTAATAAAGAACTTCGTGATAATCGTTATTTAACCGATGAAAAGGCAAAAGAATATAGAAATAAATTTCTTGATTCCGTCGACATGGTAAAAGTTGTTTTCGGTGGGAATGCTTTTAGAAGATATGTTCCTGGTGATACAGAAAATGATTCGGGAAAATGGATTGCCACACGTATTAATATGGCCCTCTATGATATTCAGATGTGTGGATTTGCAAATTATTCTAAAAATGAAGTTTTGAGGAATGCTGATTTTATACGAGAAGCGATGTTAGATTTAATGATTAATAATATTGAATTTATTGAATCAATACTTATTCAAACCTCGGATAAAACAGTATTAAAAACCAGATTTAAAATATGGTTTAATAAGCTAGATGAAATTATTGGGAATAATGAATATGAGAAGCGAACTTTTACTTATCAAATAAAGAAAAAATTATTTGAGGAGAATCCCACGTGTGCTATATCAGGCCAGCAAATATTAGCAATAGAAGATTCTGAGGTTGACCATATCATCCCATATTCTAAGGGTGGGAAAACGGAGCTTAAGAATGCTCAACTAGTCCTTAGATATTTTAATAGACAAAAAAATAATCGTCAACATCTTGAGGAATCTAATTAATTTATATTCAATGGTGAAATAGAAATCTATTTCACCATTGTTTTTTTTACATTCTGAACAGTTCCAACGCTCACACCAGTTATCTTGGCTAACTTACGAATAGATAACTCTGGATGAGATATTACCTCTTTTACGACATGTTTATGTTTGGTTAGGAAATCTTCTTTACTCATCGATGTGCCTCGCTCCCTACCTTTATAAGCACCTTTAGCTTTTGCGATTGCTATACCTTCTAATTGTCGTTCTCTTAAGTTGGTTCGTTCCATCTCTGCAACATTGCCGAGCACTGATATTATAAGCTTAAAAACAGGATTAGGCTTCCCATCAACCATGGATTCTAAACCTAAATTATCAACTCTAAGTATTACATTATTTGCCGTAAAATACTCGAGAGTAGTTAAAACATCATAAAGATTTCTACCCAGTCTATCTACCGCAGCTACCGAAACGAAATCTATTTTACCTAGTTGGATGCCTTCAATTAATTCTTTCCCCTTAGGTCGCTCATTGAATGCTATAGCTCCACTTATTGTATCATTAAAGATGATTTCATCGGGATGGTTACGTACCAATTGACGTTCAAGTTTTTGATTGGAACTAGAGATACGGTTATAACGTGCTTTTTTCATTGGAACTGGTTTCCAACAAAGATAGACAATTATAGTTTATTGTATAAATTTAGGGTGGTTGTTTTTGAATACCTGTAGCCCCAGGAAAACCGTATCCGATGAATCTTAATTAAGAGGTACGAAATAGATATAATCTAAATTTGAACATCTGTCAATAACCAAATTTATCCCCTTGACCATTCTGTAGTGCCCTCATAATTGTTTCTTCATCATCAACACTATTATTTAAGGACATGGGTCTTAGATTTTTTTCATTTGGTTGCCAATTAATTCTCTTTAATAAAGCAAAATTAGATTTGTATAGTTTTAGGATATAATTAAAAAACCCCGAAAAATAATCATCAGTATGTTTTGTCATCAAGTGGAAATTGAGATTCGGCATATTATCAATTATCATAATATAAAGTCGCATGAATTCTCTAAAATTATTATTAACACTAAATGCTTTACACAATTTTCCTTTAATATAATTTTCATTTTTTATTATTCTTCGCCCATTACTATCCACTTTTTCATGAAATCTTTCGTAAATTTCTCTAATAGTGCAGGAACAAGATGGATTTGACATAAAAGCTTCAATTAAAGAAATAAAACCCTCTAGACTTTCATCAAGTCTCCCTAATCTATATTTTACCAATGGGGGATTTGATGGGTATTCAAATTTATCTTTGAAAATAGCTATCGCCTTGTGAACCTCATTATTATGAGTCAATATCCGAGCTTTAACGTAATAACCATATTTGCAATCATTATTTTCAAGATATTTATTTATAGCTGAGAGTGAGTGGTTGATATACTTTTTGATGTAAGAATCTGGTGAAAATAATGAAAGGTAGGAGAAAGTAAATAAATAGGAATCTGAAGAAGTTTTTAAACCTTTAGAAAAAAAATCTTCCCAGTCTACAATTGTAACAATACCTGATTGTTCAACCCATTTATCATTATTACAGTCACAACTTAAATAATTTAAACCTTCCTTTATATACATACTTGCATTGTCAAAATCATTGATTAGGATTTTCTCCATGGCTTTTTTAAAATAGTGTTTTCCAAGACCTTGGAAGTTGCTTCTTTCAATCAATTTTCTTTTGATTTGTCCATTTTGAAAAGAATTATCCATAGTTTAAAATTTAAAAATTGTAATATTAATTTACACCATTAACCGCTCAAGCCTATCTTTAGTCTCTCCCCAATTAGGATACATTTTATCTAATAGCTTATAGAATGCGGAACTGTGGTTTAGATGAGCTAGGTGGCACATTTCATGTATGATGACATATTCAATACATGTCTTTGGAGCTTTAATAAGTTCCAGGTTTAAATGAATTGTTCCATTTCGGTCACAGCTTCCCCAACGTTTTTCCATCCATCGATATTTTAATGTGGGTGCTCCGTCATATAGGTATTCTGATACATGTAGACTATCATCAAACAACTTATTGAAATGAACATCTGCCTTAGATTTATACCAAGATTGCAACAATCGTTTTATTTTGGGTTTGTTTTCCAAATCATTTAAGGTAACCTCAAGTCTACCGCCATTGAGTTTTACGGATTCTTTATCACCCAACATTATTTTTAAACGGTATTGCTTTCCTAAATATAAATGAGTCTCCCCACCAACATATCTTCGTGCGGGTGTAATAGGGTGAAAGGACAAGAAGAAATCCTGTTGTCTTAAAATCCAGGCGGCTTTGGTCCGCAGCTTTTCCTTTATTTCTGAAGAATCTGTATTTATGGGTGCTATGACCTGAACACATTTATCAGGATGAACCTTAATGCCCAATGTTTTTCTTTCAGAATAACTCAACTCATAATCAATGATTGATTTCCCATATTGGATTTTATCTTTAACCATTACTTGTATTTCAAAATTGCTACTTTGATATTCTCTTCTATTAAATTTTCAATTTGGTTCCAGTCGGTATCCATATTATACTTCTGAAGTATTTCATAAATGGAATCACCAAGAGAAATGTTTATTTTCCCCACAACATCGTCATCCTTATGCCATTCTATCACCTTTTTACCGTTGATGTAGATATTGTCCATTACAGTTTTATCAGTTGCCAAACTGGTCTCTATGTGGAAGGCTTCTGGAGCATCGGCCCTGTTATCATATATTGACTTACTGAAATTGTAGAATGCCATTGCGGCATCATTACCAGCTATAGCTTCTGGTGCATCTTCTGACCTCCCATTGAAAAATTTATCTTCATATTCCTGGGTACGTTTTAAAAACTCAGCTTCAGTAATTCGTTTATGATAATATTCAGCAATGGTATCCTTAATCAAATCTGCCAGCTTTTTGTAGTACACTGGGTCTTCCTGCATCTTCACATTAATTGCCTTGATGGTCCTACTGGCAATGTGGTCGGCCTGGGCCGCTTTACCTGTTATCTTTTCAATTTCTGCCTGGCGTTCCTCTTTATCAAACACATTTACCAG
>NZ_JAGXGF010000202.1 GCF_024636815.1 Marivirga sp. | reverse complement strand
TAAATTATTCTACTAACCAAATTGAAGCATTGATATCATTAGAACCACCAAGTTTATCTACTGCGTCATTATAATTGGCAGCATTCAAACTTTGCTCTTGACCTGGATATCTGAATCTCATAGGTAAATTATCATTATTAAGATTGTCACATGGAGCGCTTAAAAAAGGAATTCCATCAAAGCTCATTCCGCTTTCATCATACCATCTTCTTACTTCAAAGAATGGCTCTAGTCCAGTGAAAAATAAAGCTAGCCATTTTTGCTCCCATATATCCGTAATGGCATTATAGGCTACTCCTGAATTGTTATAGTAATCATTAAAATCTGTATATCCATATGGAGCATAGTTCACTTGATAATAATCCATTGAAGCTTCAATACCTGCTTGATAGTGTGTTTCTATATCATCTCCTATCCATCCTTTTGCTGCTGCTTCAGCTAGTAAAAACTCTACCTCAGCATAAGTCATGATAATACCGTCTGCGCTACCAATGTTTAATTCACTTGCTAAGGTTTGTGCAGGGTCATTGAAGTAGGCTGCACCTAATCTAGAACCACTTTTACCACATGATCCTGCTCCATTTACGGCCCCAGAAAATTCAGGATTATTGTAATTGTCATTATCAGGCCTTGCATATCTGGATAGTCTGGGATCTCCATAATTATCCATTATAGATAATGAAGTTGCACTTAAGGCAACTGCATCAAAATCCCCTGTTTTTAATCTTATTAAAGGAAACTCATTAGGAAATGTACTTAAATAATCTAATATGGCATTATCTTCATTAGAAGAGAAAATATCTCCAGCGGCTACTATATTACTAAATTGATTCCCAGCATTACTTATTTTGTCACTGGCAGTCATTAATAATCTTAACCTTAATGAATTAGCAAATTTTTGCCATTTAGAAGCATCTCCTCTGTAAAGAATATCACCTTCTATACTTCCTTTTCCACCAGCTAATAATGTGCTGGCTCTGTCTAATTCAGAAAGTATATCAGCATAGATTTCCTCCTGACTATCATATGAAGGGGTTAAATTATTTTCATCCCCTTTGATAGCTTCAGAGTATGGGATATCGCCATAAGCGTTAGTCAGGTTAGCAAATATCCAGGATCTCAAAACAATAGCGGCACCTTCCTGAAGTTCATTACCTGCTTCTATAGCACCAGTTTCTATTCCTTTTACATCAGTCAAACTTCCATACAATCCTTCCCAGACAAAAGGAAAAGAATTCCAGTTATAGGTATCTACCTCAGTCCGTAAAGTTTTAGAAGTCAATTGACCAACATTATTACCTAATAGAAAGGATGCATTTACTGATGCATTCACACTTTGTCGAATTGCAGAAGGCATCAGCACACTAGGTGCTACTTCTGTTGGCTCGTTTGGATTTTCATTAAATTCTTCAAATTCTTGACAGGAAGAGAAAATAAAAACCCCGATCAATATTAAAATTATTTTTTCGAGTTTCATATCTATAATATTTTTTAAATTCTTCATAAAAAAATGCTTTAGAAGCTTAAGTTAATGTTAACACCATAGCTTCTGGTTGAAGGCAACTGAGTACTTTCAAAACCATTAACGAAAATCCCATTTCTGATAGAATATGTTTCAGGATCTATAGTAGGGACCTTAGAAAATAATAGGAGATTTCTACCTATTAAAGATACTCTAGCACTGCTTAAACCTAGATTTTTAATTAAATCGCTAGGTAAATCATATCCTATTTTGAGCTCCCTAAGCTTAAAATAAGTAGCGTCATGTGTAGCGGCTTCAATATTATCCCTGTTAAAACCATTACCATAATAATTATAGAAATATCCGGTATAATTTGCTCCTCCAATTGGGACTACGACATCATTTTCTACTAGATTTCCATCTCCGTCATATTTCCATCCCGGGCCAACAACCCCGCCTTCTTGCTCTAGCGTATAAACTGGATCACCATTAGCATCATATGACACAGAATAAACCGTTCTACCATCTAAAGAAGATAATGGTAAATTTGGATCATTATTGTTGGTAATCGCTCCGCCAGTATTGTAAAGTGCGTGAGATCTATTGTAGATTTTACCACCAATTTGTCCGTCAAAAAGGAAACTGAAATTTAATCTCTTATACTGGAATGAATTATTGATACCTAACCTTAAATCTGGTTGATAACTTCCTGCGGAAACTTTTTCTTCAGTATGAAGTGGAAGTCCATTCTCATGAATAACTCTGCCATCAGGGCCTCTTTGAAAACCTAAGCCATAAAGTTGGCCTAATAGTTTTCCTTCTTCAGCCACATACTCGAGATCAGCTCCTCCATCACCAGGGAACATGTCAGCCACTATAGAATATCTTCCACTTTCGATTACATCAGGCAGCGATTCTACTATTGCTCTGTTTCTCCCTGCATTCAAAGTAACATCCCAGCTAAAATCACCGTCTTCAATAACTCTTGCAGCTAAAGTTAATTCTAATCCAGAATTTCTAATTTCACCACCATTGGTCAAGTTAAAGTCGTATCCGCTTGTTCTTGCAACTGGTAAGCGAATAACCTGATTGAAACTCAGCATATTATAATATGTGAAATCTACTCTATATCGTCCCTTAGCTAACCTTGCATCTAAACCAACTTCTGTTGCACGAGTACGCTCGTTGCTCAAATTAGGATCGGCTATTGTTCTACTTGTTGTAAAGGCAGCCTGTCCACCATAAGCTGCTTGCGGAGTGTAAGTATTTCCAAATGCATAAGGAGGCGCACCGTTCCCAACCTCAGCATAAGAACCTTTCAGTTTAATAAATGAAAAAGGTTGTGGTATTTCAAATAAATCAGATAAAACAGCACTCATCGCAACTGAAGGATAGCCAAAGCTATAACTAGAGTTTTCTATACCTCTGATGGGACTTACCAATGTGCTATTCCAATCATTTCTATAGGAAGCATCTAAGAATATACTATTAAGATAACTTAGCGTAAATGTTCCAAACAAGCTATTAATACCTGTTTTGGTTTTTTGAGATTCTACCAAAACACCTGATCTTGCATTTGTTAAAGAATAAATGCTTGGCCCTGTACCAAAAACCTCAAGTTGAGGGTTGTTGGCTATTAAATTATCAGCTTCCTGCCTCATAATATTACCCCCGATTTTCACATCAAAATCAAAATCAGAGTAATTGTCAACATCCGTATGATAGCCCACTAAAAACTCTGCATTTGTTTCGTAGAATGAGATTTCATCTTCTCTGTAGCTACCTAACAAAACGCCTTTTGTTGATGGTGCTCTTCTGAATTGTCGTCCTTCATTTAAAACATCAGCTCCGTATCTGAATCTTGCACTAAAGTTTTTATTGAATTCATATTCTAATTTAGTATTGGAAATAAATCTGCTACTTTGAAATGAATTTGTATTCTCATTGGCAATTAAATATGGGTTATTTCCCCATAAATTTTCAACATAACGCTGTCTGATACCCTCTTGCCCAGGTACCCAATATTGTTTCAAATCATTAATTTCCACTTGTCTTGGATACCATAACCATCCATACATTACGGAAGAAGATTCATCATATCCTGCATTTGGAATATTTCCTGAACCTGAATTTACATACATTACATTCACACGGGCTTTCAGTTTGTCATCCAAAAACCTTCGGCCAATGCTCATTTGAATAGTATTCCTCTGCAAGTTTGTGTTAGGCACTATTCCTTCATTACTTAAATTCGTGTAAGAAATTCTAGAGTCACCATTTTCTGTACTGTTGTTAAGGGCTATATTATTTATTGAGGTAAACCCTGTGCGAAAAAAGTTTCTTATATTATTCGGAGCTGGAGTAAATGGTACAGCTTCACCGTCTGAATTAAATTGTTTAATATTTTGACCATTCATTTCTGGTCCCCAATTCTCTCCATAAGCTTCGTAATATTCATTGTCGCCTATATAATTAGAGCCATCCAGATAGCTGTATTTACCGCCACCACCAAAACCGTATTTATTTTGATAATCCGGTAATTTCAAGACACTTTCGAACATATTACTGGAATTAACCTCTACACCCCATTCTCCGTCTGCATCCGCACCGGTTTTTGTTTCTATCAATATAACGCCATCTGCAGCTCTTGAGCCATATAAAGCAGATGCTGCTGGGCCTTTCAATACATTGATTGATTGAATGTCATCGGAATTTACAATTTGCGATGCATTACCAAAATCTATGGTAGTCGAACCATTTAAACCATCATCAAAACTGTAAAGGTCATTTGTGATTGGCATTCCATTTACGACATAAAGTGGTTGGTTATTACCTAATAAAGAGGAAGTACCCCTTATATTAACATTTGCAGAAGCTGTAGGTCCACTACTACTTCCCGTAATATAAACACCTGATAGTTTGCCAGCTAAAGCATTCATGGGATTGCTAGCTTTTACGTCAGAAACCTCTCTGCCACTAATTTGCTGAACAGAATAACCTAATGCTTTTTGTTCTCTTTCAACTCCCAATGCAGTGACTACAACTTCACCTAGTTGCTGAATATCTTCTTTTAGCACAACATTGATTTTTGATTTAGAACCCACTTTAACTTGTTTCTTTTTATATCCAATCGCACTAAAAACAAGCGTTGCCTGTTGATTCTTGACCTCGATTTTATAATTACCTTCGAAATCAGTTACAGTCCCATTTTGAGTTCCTTTGATAAGAACTGTTGCTCCCGGGATTCCTGATCCTGAAGCCTCCGTTACACTACCACTTACCACACGATCTTGTGCATGTAAGTTTTCATAAGTTAGAATTGAAAGGGTAAAACAGAATAATAATACCCGTAAGTAGATTTTCTTCATAGTTAATTAGCATTTAGATTAAAAGATTAATTTTCTTGCTTATTGACTAATTGGAATGCAAAGCTATTTATAAAAATAGAGCATTAAAAAGAGCCTCGGATTATTGATGAGGTTGAAATCATCTGGAATTTCCGTATAGGAATTAACCCGAAAATTTGCTATTAAGGTGCAAATATAAATTCATAACAATGATAAAACAAAGTTGTTTTAATATATAAGCCTATAAATAGGGAAGTGAAATAATGTGTATACAGAGCGTTTGGCTAAAAAACAGGAATTCTGAATTTAATATAAAGATTGAATTCAGGATTTAGTTTGATGTTGGTCTGTCCATATCCAGGGATGTTTTTGACTTCAAAATCATCGAAATTAGTGTACTCCTGAAGTGATTTCAAACGGAATTTTAAACCTATAGATATAATATCTGGAATATCTTTTCTACCAATTTTTCTTACTTTTTTCTCGGAGGTTAAAACAAATTCATACCAAGTGGCACTGAGGTTTTCCCGATTGAGTTGACCTGTTTCATTCTCAAAAATAGGATTTCCAATCTCATAAGCTATATTTTCACTAAATGAAGATTGTCCATACCTTAATCCTAAAAAAAGAAAGTTATTAGGGACTACAGTGAAATGATAATCCAAACCTATTCTATAATAATCTCCTTCTGATTTATATTCGGCATTTTTATAGGCTTCCTCAGGAGTGAGAGTTGCAATTCCATATTCGCCTATAACTGAAACCTTATCTAATATTCTGAAATTAATAGCGCCTTCCCATTTTTCACTTTCATCAGTTAATAAGGTATGGAGCTTCAAATAGTCAAAAGCAATACCAATACTTAAATTTTGAGCTTTTTCATTTCTCATTGCTGTTGAATCTTGGCTATAAGCTTGATTCACCATCATCGACAAAAATAAAAACAGATATAATAATTTATATTTCAACATAAATTTCAAGCGAATTACTTGTACATTCAGATATGGGTTTGCAACCAAAAGGCCCCCTTAGAGAATCAAATTGATGGTCAATTACTGTTAGGTTTTTTGCAGATTTAGTAATCTTACTATTTATTGTTGTGTCTTTTAGTTGGTATTGTATTTTTAGATACTGGATAGAGTCAGCAAATTCTATTTTAATAGCATAATCCGATTCGGTTTGATTGGTATTTATAGGGATTTTAAATTTCCGTAAACTATCACCTCCATTTTGGTTTTCGAATAAATTCGTTTTCCCGTTAATTGATTCAATACTAATAGTTTTATTGTTAGTGGTCTTAATCAAGGCATTGATGAAAGCTAAGGAATCTGTCTTTATTGCTTTTAAACTATTTAAAGAATCAACCACAGGAGCATTTTCAGGATTGTCTAATGCACTATTTACTGCTTTAATTTCTCTGTCTAGCCTTGTTTTATACTGTTTTAAAGTATCTAAAGATGTTTTATTTAAAATACTTAAATTAAAATAAGGATATGCATTTTCAGGCCCACAATCATCGCATGGCTCACAGGCCCAGAATAGGGCTAAACCAATAATGACAGTAATAAAATATTTGATGGCAGTTTGAATCATGACTGCAAAATTAAACTTTCTAATTGATTTATAGTACGCTTTTGTTTTAATCCTGAGTGAAAGCAAAGCTGATAATATTAGCTCCCATTTTTAATGCTTTTAATCTTACTGATTCTGGGTCTTTATGGATGCTTTGGTCTTCCCATCCATTTCCCAAATCACTTTCATAGGAATAATAACAGACTACTCTCCCTTCATAAATAATGCCAAAACCTTGAGCTGGTTTCCCGTCATGTTCATGTATTTTTGGCAAGCCGTCTTTAAAATTGAATTTCTGATGATAAAGGGGGTGATCAAACGGGATTTCCACGAAATCTTTTTCAGGAAACACTTTTTTCATTTCAAATCTAATGAATTGGTCTAAACCGTAATTATCATCAATATGTAAAAAGCCGCCTGAAATCAGATAATTTCTTAGATTTTGAGCCTCATCATCCGAAAAAACTACATTTCCGTGTCCGGTCATATAAACATAAGGATATTGATAAATTTCCTTACTGCCTACTTCTACTACATAATCTTTATTATCCATTGGCACTTTTAATTCTTGCTCGCAAAACTCAATTAAATTTGGAAGAGCTGTTTTGTTAGCGTACCAATCTCCACCTCCATTATATTTTAACTTCGCTATTTTAACTTGCTGAGAATAAGCAGAATAAAAAGTTAGTAATAAGAGTGTAAATATGATTGAGGTATATTTTTTCATTTATATGGTCCTGATTCTTGTTTACTATAATACTTAAACCGATTTATTTAATTCATGGAAATCTTTGATTTTCATCAACAGTCCATCAGGTAATTCTTCTTTTTTCAAAGATGTATATAAGCCAATTACATCCATACCCGCCCTTTTGGCAGATTGAATACCAGCTAAAGCATCTTCTAATACAACGCAATTTTCAGGAGAAATATTCAGTTCTTCCGCAGCTTTTAAGTAAATCTGGGGGTCTGGTTTTCCTTTAATAACCATAGTACTGTCAATCACTGCATCGAAATATTCTCTAATGTTAAGCCCATCCAATGTGAAATCAGCATTGGCAGTAATGGCAGAGGTGGCAACGGCCATTTTCAATCCTGCTTTTCGGGCTAAAGGTAAAAACTCCATCAAACCTGGGGTAGGAGCTAAATCAGCACTATATAAATCTCTGTAAATCTTTTCTTTTTCTTCTGCTAACCTCATCACTTCTGTATGGTCAGCATTAGGCTTTAAGCCTAAAATTACTTCCTGAATGGTTCTGCCATTATAATGATTTTGAAATTCTTCATCTGTAACATCTTTTCCAAATTGTTTTAGAAACTGCTTGAGTGCTTCAATGTGGTAGGAAATATTGTCGATGATTACACCATCCATATCAAATATGATGGCTTTTTTATTATTGAATATATTATGCATGATTTATTATAGTGAAATACGAAATAAGGTAAAATACATCTAATTACCTTATTATGCGTAAGTTTTATTGGGTTTGTTTAAATATTGCCCTAATTTAAAATTATAAGTAAAAAAACACCTCCAGAACGTAATGCAGATTACATCGGTTTAAACAATTTTATCTTTAGCGCATTACATAAGTAGTGTTTTTTTAAATCTAATAATCATATTATGAAAATTAGATATTTTATTTTGTCCTTTTTAATGTTATCAATATTCTTTGATGCTAATTCTCAAGCTCTGATTGATGATAAAGATACTACTTACATAATTATAGGTGGCGCAGTTAGGTTCAATACCATGTACACCATTTATGAAGGGGAAAGTTTTCCTTTGCCTACTGAAAATAGAAATGGCTTTTTCTGGGATACCTGGAGATTTGAAGCAAAAGGGCAAACTAAAAATATTGGGATTGATTTTGAGTATAGATTTTATCCTGGATTTAATACCCACTTTGTTAAAAAGGCATATTTATTTCATGATTTCTCTGATAATTTACAAATGCAATTAGGAGTGACCCAGGTTCCTTTCGGTGCACTCGAGTTTTCAGGTAATTCATGGTGGTTTCATATGCCCTACTATTTCGGTTTAGAGGATGATTATGATACAGGCCTCAAATTCGAGTGGCAAGGAGAAAGGTGGACTTATCATTTGGCTTATTTCCTTATGGCAGAACCGAGGGGAGTGAGTGAGCCTGGCTATGGCAGTTTTCCCTCCGCCCGTTATTCTTATGACGTCATTCCCGAAGATGGATACAATGGAAATAAAGAAAGAAATCAATTAAATGCCAGAGCTGAATATGAAAAAGGTAAATTCTTAGTGGGCTTTTCTGCTCAATTCGGGGAAATTTATAATTCTACCACCACGAATAGTTTCAACCATTGGGCCACTTCCTTTCACTCTCAATATGCTTTAAAAGAAGAAGCTAAAATTAAATTTCAGTTTACCCATTACGATTATCCAAATAGCTTAGATGATGCTGGGAATCCAGTTGAATATGTAAATATGGGTGCTTATGGTTTTAATACTTATCAAGTTGCCTCAACTGCAAGCACTGTTTCATTAGGATTATCTTATAAATATAGAGTGGATTGGGGGCCCATCTCAAGCCTTACTTTTTATGATGATTATTCATATATGCATAAATATGGAAGCATTGATATTGCAGGAAACAGTTATGAGTTTATTAATTCTCAACAAAACATACTGGGTTTTATGGTAACAGCAGGAAATACCTTCACATTTTTTGATATCGCCTCAGGTATTAATCAACCTTGGTTGAGCGATTCTTTTGGTGGGAATGCATTGAGTAGTGGTAGAGGGCAAAATGTTGGGGAAACAGTGGGAATCACGGAAGAGGGGGCTTTAAATCCACCACTTTCTAATCCTACTATCAACACCCGATTTAATATCAATATTGGTTACTATTTCTAAATGGAAAAGAATACTATGAAGAATAAATTAAGTAAATACTTTGATGTACATAAACCTGTCTTTTGGCCGGCAACTATACTGATTGTAGTTTTCATTACAGTCACTTTAATAGTGGGCGAGCCAATGGAAAAGATTTTTGCTGATATTCAAGAAGGACTTTCCAATTATGTAGGTTGGTTTTTTGTATTGGTAACCAATCTATTTCTAATATTTTGTATCGTAATAGGCTTTAGTAAACTCGGTAAAATTAGATTAGGTGGAAAAGATGCAAAGCCAGAATTTAGCAGAGGCTCCTGGTTTGCCATGCTTTTCAGTGCCGGAATGGGTATTGGTATTATTTTCTGGGGTGTTGCAGAACCGATGAATCATTTCTTAAACCCACCTCAAGATGTAGAGAATCCTCGTGAAGCCGCTTCACAAGCCATGCAATTTAGTTTTCTTCATTGGGGACTGCACGCTTGGGGAATTTACGCATTAGTGGGTTTATCATTAGCCTTTTTTGCATTTTCAAGGAAATTACCACTTACCATTCGTTCTGTTTTCTACCCAATTTTGGGAGACAAAATATATGGTTGGATAGGGGACGTTATAGATGTAATTGCTGTGCTAGCAACATTATTTGGTCTGGCAACTTCTCTTGGATTAGGAGTAAAGCAGGTCAATTCCGGTTTGACTTATCTTTTTGATATACCTGATACAGTCACTACTCAAGTTCTCTTAATTGCAGGGATTACGTTGGTGGCTACAATCTCAGTTTTTTCAGGAATTGATAAAGGAGTGAAGAACCTGAGTGAATTAAATATCAGAATTGGAGCTGTCTTCCTGATTTTTATAATCGCAGTTGGTCCCACTTTATTTATTTTTGATTCCTATATTCAAAACCTAGGGAATTATATCCAGAATTTCTTTAGTATGAGCTTTTGGACTGAATCCTATGCAAAAGAAGGAGAAGGTGGTTGGCAAAACGGCTGGACGGTTTTCTACTGGGCATGGTGGATAAGTTGGTCGCCATTCGTTGGAATGTTTATCGCACGGGTTTCCAAAGGAAGAACAGTAAAAGAATTTATTACTGGGGTTTTATTAGTGCCTACTTTATTGACTTTCTTATGGATGACTGCTTTTGGTGGAACCGGAATCTGGGTTCAGTTAAATGGAATAGCTGATATTGGTCCTGCCATTATTTCAGATGCTTCCACAAGTCTTTTCGTATTGTTAGAACAATTTCCTTTTACAGGTATTGCTTCAGCTGTTGGGGTGATTTTAGTAATTAATTTCTTTGTTACATCATCAGATAGTGGATCTTTGGTAATTGACAGTATAACAGCAGGAGGAAAATTAGATGCTCCTGTTGGTCAAAGAATCTTCTGGGCGGTATCTGAAGGAGCAGTAGCTGCAGTACTGTTAATCGGTGGAGGATTAACTGCTTTGCAAACAGCTGCTATCACCACGGGCCTACCTTTTGCTTTTATACTGATATTAATGATGTTTAGCCTTTACAAAGGACTGATGAAGGAACATGCGCGCAACCTGGCAGAGGCTAAAGAGACAGATTTTGTATCTTATCAAGAAAAGCTGAAAGATGTAATTGGAAAGAGAAGTTCAAAAACAGAGAAAAACATAAAGGAATGAAGAATGTAATCGTATTTATGGATATGTCCAAGATGGACGAAATCGTTTTGAAGCAAGTTAAACAATTAGAAAAAGTCTGGGGCTTTGATGAAATTTGTTTGCTTCATTATGTTGAGATACAGGAACTAACTGATGATTTTTCCACTCAATTCCCAGATTTAGATAGACCTTTGGAAGAAATACTGGAGGAGGAGATTATTGAAAAAGCAACAAATTCGGGCTGGGAGGCAGAGAATTATTCAGTAAAGATTCACTCGAAAGGAGGTAAAGAAGGTTTAACCAATTGGATCAATTCTAGCGATTATAGCCTTTGTGTTTTTGGTAAAAAAGTGATTAATCCGGGTTCTGGTATTTTCGCTTCTAAAATTGCCCGATTGATAGATAAGTCAATTTTATTCACAACAGAAACTTCCCGACCGAATTTTGATAATGTGATGTTATGTGTGGATTTCTCAACATATTCAAAGAAGGCTGTCAAATTCCTCAATCATTTTATCCCTGATTCTGCTTCAAATTTCAGTTTGTTTCATGTGTATAAAGTTCCCGCTGTTTATTTCCCTTTTGTAAAGCAGAAATCTGAAAGGTTAGTAGAAGAGGAAAAGAAAAAAGCTGAAAAAGCCTTAGATCATTTTAGGGAAAAATATACCAAACAGCCTAAATCAAATGCTTGGGTGGAATATAATGATGATCAGCCTTCTGATAAAGTAATCTACAATTATGCCCGAACACATCATGTAGACTTGATTGTGCTTGGAATTAAAGGGAAGTCGGATGATGACGATTTATTGATTGGCTCAGTAGCAGAAAAGCTGATACAGCCCGATAGATATGTTCCGGTTTTATTGGTGCAATAAATTAATTTAAGCTACTAAATACCTTTTACCGGGCAAGGATTTTACAATTCCCTGCATCTCTAAATTTAATAGAATCCCTGCCAATTGATTAAGATTAATCTGGCTTTTAATGCTTAAAATATCAATTGAGAGTTCCTTATTGTTTTGGAGCAAAGTGTTCATCACACTTTGCTCTTCTTCGTTTAAAGAAGATAAGTCCAATACTTTTTGCTTTATAGCGGCTTGATTTTCTAATTCCCAATTCATGATATACAAAACGTCATCAGCAGTTTCTACTAAATGTGCTTTATGCTGCTTAATAAGTTTATTGCATCCTTCTGAATAAGTATCACCTATTCTCCCTGGAAATGCTCCAACTTCTCTGTCATATGAATTAGCTAATTCTGCAGTGATTAAAGCGCCCCCTTTCTTAGCAGCTTCTACTACAATCACCAAATCTGCCATGCCCGCAATAATTCTATTTCTTGCAGGGAAATTAAATGCATCCGGTTTGGCTCCAAAAGCCTGTTCTGATATAATCCCACCATTTTTCTGCATTTCAACAGCAGTGGATCTATGGGCGGAAGGATAAATCACATCTATACCCGAACCCATGACAGCATAAGTTGGAAGTTGATGTTTTAAAGCTGCCCTATGTGCATGAATATCTATTCCATAAGCTAATCCGCTTAAAATAATCGGCTTTAACGGACTGAGTTTTTCAATCATCTCTTCCGTTAGCTTTTTGCCATAAGGAGTAGCATTTCTTGTACCCACTACGGCTACAGTAGGCTGTTTTCTATCGATAGGGAATTGTCCTTTTGTGTAGATAAGTATAGGGGCATCAGGGATTTGCTTTAAGCGAAAAGGGTAATATTTGTCTAAGTAGCTAACGATTTTTACGCCTTGTTTTTCAGCTTTTGCAAATTCTTGCTCGGCATAGTCCGTGATTTCCCTGCTTTTAATATTATCTATGGTTTTTTGACCAATGCCTGGGATTTTTAAAAGCTTTGATTGGGGTAAATCTAAAACAGCCTGAGCAGATCCGCAATGACTTATGAGACTCTTGACTGTGATATTGCCAATTTTGGGGATTAAATGCAGGCTTAAAAGTGCCTTTTCCTCTGCATTCATATGGGGTTGTTTTGGTTGTTGTTATATGTTCTCCTTAATTTCGGTTAAAAAGTTTCTAATATTTCTTAGAGAGTCCAGCATTTCCATTTTGTCACGAACCTCATTGGAATCATTTTTAAGCATATCTTTAGCGCCTTGCAAAGTGAAACCTTTTTCTTTCACCAAGTGATAAATCAATTTTACATTTTCAATATCTTCTTTGGTAAATTGTCTATTGCCCTTTCTGTTTTTCTTAGGTTTGATAATATCAAACTCTCCCTCCCAGAATCGAATCAAAGAGGTAGCAACATCGAATTGTTCGGCTACTTCACCTATGGTGTAGTATTTTTTCTCTATGGTTTTTTCCTTGTATGGCACTGTATATTATATAGATTCTAAAATTAAATTACATAAAAAATATCATTTGGTACTGTATATCAGCCAATTACCACGATTGTATGTGTAATTGTCTAATAGCTCTATTTAAAATTGATCCTGAATATAGCGAATATTCCCTTCTGGGTCAATTAAAATCTTAGATTCTGGAAAATCAGCTTCCGTTAATTCTTTTATTTTTTGTGCAGCTCCATGATTTACATCTATTTCAGGTACCCCAGCACCCTTTTGAACTGCAGAGATAATTTCTCCTTTTACAAAACTTCCATCTTCAGTTATCCAAATTTTTGCAATAGGAGCAAGTCCATTTTCACCTCTCAAATTGAATCTTCCATAAGTGGCGAAATTTCCTAAGCTATAGGCAATAAATCTATTTTTATATACCTCTATTGCTCGGGCTACATGAGGACCATGTCCGAAAATAATATCGGCACCGGCATCTATCATTTCATGAGAAAATTCATAAACATTACCTCTGTTCTCACCATAGAAATATTCTCTTTCACGAGTAACGTGCTGATATTTTTTACCTTCAGCCCCACCATGAAAAGAAACGATGATAATATCTGTTAAACTATCCAAATGTTGAATTAAACCTTTCGCAGCTTCTAAATCATTGATACTTTGAGTGCCGTTATTAGGTGAGAAAGCCACAAAACCATATTTGATTCTATCTTTTTCAAAGATAGTAAATGGCTGAGCCAATTGCCCCGCATGATGGATGCCCAAACTATCTAAAACTCTCATGGTATTCTTTCTGCCAGTATCCCCAAAATCTCCAGCATGATTGTTGGCCAGACTCATCAAATCTATCCCGGCATCCACATAATGTTTGGCTAAATGTTCTGGGCTTCTGAAAATATAGCAAAGACTAGGATCGGAACAGCTTTTCGCTTCTCCGCCTTCATTTAAAATTACACCTTCCTGATTGCCGAAAGTTAAATCAGCATCTCTTAAAATGTGAGCTACGGAAGAGAGCATATATTTTCCTGAATCTGGCGGTAAATAACCTTCATTAGGGAAATTTGTCCCAATCATAATATCTCCAACTCCGATCACGCTAATGGTATCAGGTTTTTTGAGATTAATATTTATAGTGACCTCTTCTTGAGTTGGGATTGTATCTTTAAGAACTATTTGAACACTATCTATTTTTTGTTGTGTGCTGTCAACTTGAGCTTGAGTTTCCTTAGAATCATCCTTTTGCTGCGTTTTTTGCAAAGATTTACAGCCTGAAAGGATGAAAAGAACGATACAAAATGTAAAAAAGGATTTAGTCATTTTTTATGAGGCTAAAAAAAGCAGTCTCTCGACTGCTCTTCAATATGTTAAATGATTTTAATGATTAACCTAGTGATTGATTTTCTCTAGATGATAGTTCTAATAATTTTTCATATTCTTCATCCGAAACATCCTGATAGAAATAATGAACCGGATTGATTGGTTTACCATCTTTATGAATTTCATAGTGCAAGTGAGGTGCAGTAGACGTTCCCGTAGTTCCTACAAAACCAATACAATCTCCTCTTTTTACTTTATCTCCTCTTTTTACATTAAAAGAAGACATATGAGCATATTTGGTTATAAATCCATATCCATGGTCAATCACTACTAATTTACCGAACCCACCAAAAGTACTACTAACTCTAACTACTTCTCCATCTCCTGTAGAGTAAATAGGCGTTCCTCTTGGAGCAGAAAAATCACATCCTTCATGTGGACGAACTACTTTTAGGATTGGGTGCATTCTCATTCCGAAACCGGAAGCCAATCTTTTTAATTCTTTGTTCGGAATAGGTTGAATAGCAGGGATAGAAGCCATCATTTCTTCTTTATTTTCTGCCATTTCCAAAATCTCATCGTAAGATTTTGTTTGAATATACATTTGTTTTTTAACCTTATCCAGTTCTTGCATCATACCCAAAATAAGATTTTCTCTCTCAAGCTCACTTTCAATGATGTTCTTGTAACGCTCAGCTCCACCCACTCCAGCAGATCTGATGCTTGAAGGTATAGGCTCAGCACCCATAATGTTTCTGTAAACTTCATCATCTCTTTCTTGTAGAGATGATAAAACCTTTTGAACATTATTAACCTCATTTTCCATCATATCATAATAGAATTTCAGTTCTTTATTTTCCTTTTTCAGTTGAGCCTCCTTCGGAGAGTCAAAATATGAATTGTAAACAATGATTAAGCCGACAGCCAAAATCAGAGATACAGACAAAAAGCCCAATAAATTTAAAAATATGTCCCACTTTGAAACCTTTACTCGCTCATATCTGCAAGTTTCGGTGTCGTAATAGTATTTAATTCTTGCCATTCCGTTTTAGACTAGTTAAAAACTTCTAATTTTGTGTTCGGATTCTTTAATCCGCAAAATTGCATAAAGGTTCATCAAAAATCAAATTTTTTGATAAATCTCATTGATAAAGGCAAATATAAGTAATTATTTTTAAAGTAAAACATTAAATACAAATACTTTACTCCATGACTTCCAGCGAGATACGTAAAAAGTTCTTGAATTACTTTCAAGAAAAACAGCACAAAATAGTGCCTTCAGCGCCTATGGTAATCAAAGATGACCCTACTTTGATGTTCACCAATGCAGGTATGAATCAGTTTAAGGATTATTTTTTAGGTAATAAAAAAGCTGAAGCCACTCGAGTTACTGATACTCAGAAATGCCTGCGCGTTTCTGGTAAGCACAACGATTTGGAAGAAGTAGGGCACGATACCTACCATCATACCATGTTTGAAATGCTTGGAAACTGGTCTTTTGGAGATTATTTCAAAAAAGAAGCCATTGAATGGTCTTGGGAATTGTTGACTGAGGTTTACAAATTACCGAAAGAAAGATTGTACGTAACCGTTTTTGAAGGAGATAAAGCAGACAATATTCCATTCGACCAGGAAGCTTATGATTTCTGGAAAGGACATATAGATGAAAGCCGAATTTTAAAAGGTGATAAAAAAGATAATTTCTGGGAAATGGGAGATACAGGACCCTGCGGGCCTGCTTCTGAAATTCATGTTGACTTAAGAGATGATGCAGATATTGCTAAAATTCCTGGAAAGGATTTAGTAAATAATGACCATCCATTAGTTGTGGAAATCTGGAATTTGGTATTTATCCAGTTTAATAGAAAAGCTGATGGAAGTCTGCATGCATTGCCGGCCAAGCATATTGATACAGGTATGGGCTTTGAACGTATTTGCATGGCGGTTCAAAATAAAAAATCTAATTATGATACGGATGTTTTTACTCCTTTATTAGATGAGGTAGCTAAAATTTCTGGTAAAAAATATGGGGAGCTAAGTAAAATTGATATTGCTTTCCGAGTGATAGTTGATCATATCAGAGCAATTTCCCTTTCTATTTCTGATGGACAATTGCCTTCCAATAACAAAGCAGGCTATGTAATCAGAAGGATTTTAAGAAGAGCAGTCCGCTATGGCTATACCTTCCTAGATTTGAAAGAGCCTTTCCTTTTTAAATTGGTTTCGATTTTAGCTAAGCAGTTTGAGGAAGTATTCCCTGAATTAAAAGCTCAGCAAGAATTAGTAGAGAAAGTTATTAAAGAAGAAGAAACAGCTTTCTTGAGAACTTTGGAAAATGGATTGAAAAGATTAGACAGCATTAATGTTGAGTTGTCTGATAATCAAAATACCACCATTCCTGGCGCAGTTGCTTTTGAATTGTATGATACTTATGGTTTTCCACTGGATTTAACTGCATTGATTGCGAAAGAAAATGGCTTAACTGTAGATGAAAGAGGCTTTGAGCAGGAAATGACTAAGCAAAAAGACCGTTCAAAATCTGCAGCCAAAATGGAAACTGGAGATTGGCAGATTGTGAGTGAGGGAAGTGACGTGGAATTTGTCGGTTATGATGAAATAAAAGCAGAAACTAAAATCTTGCGTTATCGCTCAGTTAAAAATAAGAATAAGGAGCAAATCCAATTGGTATTAGATAAAACGCCTTTTTATGCTGAAAGTGGTGGGCAAATAGGAGACATAGGTATTTTGAAAATTGGCGATGAAACCATCAAGGTTTTGGATACTAAGAAAGAAAATGATTTGATTGTCCATTTTGTAGATAAAATTCCTGCAAAATTGGAAGCTCCGGTTTATGCTGAAATTGATAATGACAGAAGAAGAAAAATTGTATATAATCATTCAGCCACTCACCTTTTACATGCTGCCTTACGAGAAGTTTTAGGGGATCATGTGCAACAAAAAGGATCTTTGGTTTCTGATAAATTATTGCGATTTGATTTTTCTCATTTTTCAAAAATGACGGATGAAGAAATCTTGAAAGTAGAACGCAGGGTAAATGAAAAAATCAGAGAAAACATTCCTCAGAAAGAGGAAAGAAATATTCCAATAGAAGAAGCTAAATCAAAGGGAGCTATGGCGCTGTTTGGTGAGAAATATGGTGATAGTGTAAGAATGATAACCTTTGACCCGAATTATTCTGTAGAGCTTTGCGGTGGAGTGCATGTACCGGCTACAGGAAACATCGGTCAGTTTAAAATCACTACTGAAACCTCAGTTGCAGCTGGAATTAGAAGAATCGAAGCAGTAACAGGAGAAAAGGCAGAAGAGTATCATTTGAATCAGGAAGCGATTTTAAAACAGGTTAATGCTTTATTGAAAAGCCCAAAAGATTTAGCTCAGGCTATAGAGCAGTTGATGAAAGAAAAAAATGAACTGCAAAAGTCCTTGGAAAAAGAACAATCAAAACAAGCAGGTCAGCTGAAAGATAAATTGATTAAAAATGCTGAAAAGCACAATGATATTACGGTCATCATCAGCGAAATCACTTTACCCAATGCAGATGCTTTGAAGAAATTATCCTTCGAACTGAAAAATGAAGTGGATTCATTATTTGCTGTTTTAGCTTGTAATGTGGATGGAAAACCGCAAATTTCAGTAGTGGTTTCTGAAAATCTGGTTGAAAGTAAAGATTTGAATGCTGGAAAAATAATCAGAGATTTAGCAAAGAATATTCAAGGTGGAGGCGGAGGACAAGCCTTTTTTGCCACAGCTGGTGGTAAAAAACTGGAAGGTTTGCCTGATGTGGTAACACAAGCTAAAGCTATGGCAAGCGAAATATAAGATTATGCCTTTGGAACAATCCATAAGAAATAAATATACAGTAGTAATTGGACTTGAAGTTCATGCGCAGTTGTTGACGGAAAGTAAGTTATTCTGTTCAGATTCAACTGCTTTTGGAGCAAGTGCCAATACCCATATTAGTTCAATTTCTTTGGGGCATCCGGGTACTTTGCCGATGCTTAATAAGAAAGCAGTGGATTATGCCATAAAAATGGGATTGGCATGTGACTGTAGTATTACCGAAGAAAATATTTTTGCCAGAAAAAACTATTTCTATCCGGATTTACCGAAAGGATATCAAGTTACACAAGATAAAGCACCTATTTGCGTAGGCGGTAAAGTTTGGATTAAGCCTAAGGGAGAAACAGAAGAAAAAACGATTACCTTGAATCGAATCCATATGGAGGAAGATGCAGGGAAATCTATTCATACAGAGGATGAAAATGACACCTTAGTTGATTATAATCGAGCAGGAGTTCCTTTAATTGAAATAGTAACTGAGCCTGACTTACGCAGTGCTGATGAAGCTTATGCCTTTTTAACAGAGGTTAGAAAGCTGGTGAGATATCTCGAAATCTGTGATGGTAATATGGAAGAGGGATCACTTCGGTGCGATGCTAATATCTCTGTGATGCTTAAAGATGCCCAGGAATACGGTAGCAAAGTTGAGGTTAAAAATATGAACTCTATCCGGAATGTACACAGGGCCATAGAATATGAAGCTGAACGTTTGATTCAATTAACTGAGAAAGGGGATACTATCATTTCTGAAACCCGTGATTTTGATGCTTCTACTGGTACAACTTCTAGCTTGAGAACAAAGGAAGAACTAAATGATTATCGTTATTTCCCTGAGCCGGATTTATCTCCTTTAATAGTAGATGAGGCTTGGGTTCAAAAGGTAAAAAACGAAATGCCAGCTTTACCTAGAGAGTTAGCTCAAAAATTCACTCAAGAATACGGATTACCGGAATATGATGCCCAGGTTTTAACTGATACCAAAGCCATAGCTTTATATTTTGATGCACTTTGCCAAGAGACTGAAAATTATAAATCAGCATCTAATTGGATAATGGGGACGGTCAAATCTTGCCTGAATGATAAAAATTTAGATATCAATGATTTTCCGATTTTACCCAAGCAATTAGCTGGATTGATTCAGTTAGTGGATGGAGGTAAAGTGAGCAATACCATTGCCAATCAGCAAATATTTGTTAAAATGCTGGAAAATAGGGGTTCTGAAGCAGAAACTATTGCAATTGAAGCGAACCTAATACAAGAAAGTTCGTCTGAGAATATTCAGCCAATAATTGATGAAGTTATAAACGATATGGCTGATAAAGTAAAAGAATATAAATCCGGAAGAAAAGGATTAATAGGATTATTCGTTGGGGAAGTCATGAAACGTAGCAGTGGAAAGGCCGACCCCAAAAAAACTAATGAATTATTAAAACAAACTTTAAAATAGATTATGAAATCGACATTAAAAATCAACTTCAAATTTTACACCAACTGAAGGTGAATTTTTAATCAAAGATTC
>NZ_JAGXGF010000018.1 GCF_024636815.1 Marivirga sp. | reverse complement strand
CTCATTTGATATAAGTCTGTAATGCTTTCTTTTTGCTCAGTTTTTTGAATGTCTATAAATTTCTCATTAGGACTTTCCTTTAAAATCTGAACAGTTACCGGTAGCTCCGGTCTACGAACTGAAGTTTCTAATCCATAAAATTCATCCCAAAGATTTCTGTATAAATCATTCCATAATATTTCGAAATAAGTAGGAGCTACAGCATTTTGATCTGCCATGAAATTCCAATTAGATAAAGCATCAAAAGCAATTTTTTCTGCTTCACTCATATTATTTCGATTTAAACTATCTAATATACTTGGTAAAATATCAGAAGCTAATAGTGAGAAATTATCATTCTGTAATCTCATCATATCTTCAACCGTGATATTTTGCAAGGTTTCTAATTTTTGGTTCAATCTTCGGTTTCTATAATGCTCAAATCCTCTGTCATAATGGTAGTAAGGATATGTACTATCCACAGGTATCTGATTTGCAGAACTCAAATAACCTTGCTCAGGATTTTTCATAAAAGCATTATGTTCTCTTGGGATAAAACCTGCCCAATCCATATCAGCTCTGGAGCCATCCATGATAAATTTACCTTGTTCTTCCCAGCGCAATGGGAATTTACCATTGATCCATAAGGCTATATCACCATGAATATCTGCATAAGCAAAGTTTTGAGCAGGACAGTCATAATGAGTTAGAGCTGTCTCATAATCATCATAATTATTTGCTCTGTTTAATAAATGGAAAGTCAATTGCTCGTTAGATGGATCATGAGCCGTCCACCTTAAAGCAAAATTTGTTTTACTATTTTCTGATCTGAAGTTTTCATCATATACAATCGGCCCATGGTGGGTATAGTAAATCGTATCATGAAAATCTTCTGCTCCTCGAATTTTAAATTCCTGAACAACCTTTTGGGTCTTTAACCATTTATCGTTGTAGAAATACTCTTTCTTGTCTTCGTCTTTGAAAGTTATGTGATACCAATCTCTAACATCTCGTGTTGCATTGGTCACTCCCCAAGAAACTTTATCATTAAAACCAATAATTATGCCTAATGCTCCAGGAAGTGTAGAGCCATAAACATTAACAGAAGGGGAGTTTAGGTGCATTACATACCAAATAGAAGGTAAATTTAAACCTAAATGAGGATCATTTGCCAGCATTGGTTTTCCTGTTGAGGTTTTGCTGCCATGAACAGTCCAATTGTTACTTCCATTTTGTGGATCAGGCTGTGGGGCTTTATCATTCGGAAAGACTAAAGGAAATTCAAGGGAATCAGGTCTTTCTACGGTTTCCGCTTCGAAATCCCATACCTTACTTTTTGGAATTACAGGATCAAAATCTTTATATCTGTCCGGGAATAAGAAATCAAATCTTTCTTTCCCTAACATTTTTAATAGTTGGGTGTTTTCAGCATCGCTATCTCCTCCAGCTAAGTCATTAGCCATATATTTCAACAATAGACCTGATTTTAAAGTAGACCATTTTTCAGGTTTATAGTCCAATAATTTATATTCTAATGGTAAGTCTTTATAATTAAGTGATTCAATATATTTATTTACTCCTTCAGTATATGCATCTAACATAGGGCCGACAATGGAGTCTTCCGACATCATTTTTACTGCTTTCTCTGCTCCATAGAGTAAGCCATTTCTTCTTTGGTACCGATCAAAATCTAAAGCATCTTTCCCAATAATTTCAGAAACTCTTCCGCCTGCAGCATGCGTTTGAAATTCCATTTGCCATAATCGATTTTGAGCGGTAACATAGCCTTGAGCCATATATAAATCATGATCATTGCTGGCGTAAACATGCGGAACGAGTATGGAATCGTAATAAATGCTCACGGTTTCATTAAGTCCTTCTATAGTTGGACTTTCCTCAAATGAAATGTCCTGATTTTCAGAATTAGCCCAAAAACCATTGTATGGATCTAGAAATTTACCCAATGGCGGAACTTGCCCCCATTTATTATGGAGTCCTATAACCAAAGCCAGGGAAATTAGAAAGGGGAAAATAAATTTTATGAAATTCATAGGGAATGAAGCTTTAAATCACCGCCTAATGTATAAAAAATTGGATTTATAATATAATAGATAGCTATAAAAATTATATAGGAACTTTAAAACTTATGTACAGATATCAAAAAGGTGGGAATTAGCTAAGTTTTTCCTGAAATAAGACAATATAGTTTAAAAGTAAAAAGCCAAGATTAATATCATTTTGTAATGGATATCACCTTGGCTTTATTTGAGCGATATAATTTAGGATTAACTATTTTTCTTCATCTTTTTTATCGAGCCATCTTAAAGTTAAGAAGGAACCTACTAAACCCAATCCTCCGAAGATGAAAATTCCAGAAATATATAAAAATTCCTCATTTCTATTATTATAACGATTTGCTGGCCCCCAATCCAATGAATGCTCAATTAGAAAAGCAAATATAATTCCTAATCCTATCCCCATTCCTAACATCCCAATAACTAAAGCAATACTATATATAGGATGTGTCTTTCCTTTATTCTGGTTTATTTGAAAAATAGATGCATTAGCTCCAGCATCAATAAGTGCTAATCTTTCTTTATTTCTGGTATAAAGTGAATAATAACTGATGCCAAAAATCATGGCAAATAAGGCAATAAATGTTATGACAGTTTCCATAAAAATGAGTTTAACGTTTAAATTTGATTTACAGCCTTTGGACAAGCGAAATGGCGAAGTGGTTACAGCTCTTCTTTTAATTTCTTTTAAAACCCGATTTGGAATCATAAGGGAGAAAGATGCACTTAAACGCTTTTATTTTTTTATATGAAAGCTAATTTTTATGATTAATTTTAAATAGTTGTAACCGCCATGACTTTCAACTTGTCAAAAGAACGGAACTAAATATAAGTGAAAGAAAAAGCAATTCTCAATATCATCCAGAAAGTAAAGCAAGGGGAAATTCATGCCTTTAATGAAGTTATCTTACTTTATGAAAAGCAAGTTTTCAATTTGGCTTTTAGGATTATCAAGAATAGGGAAGATGCTGAGGAAGTGGCGCAGGATAGTTTCGTAAAAGCCTATAAACGAATAAAGTCATTTAAAGGAAATTCAAAATTCAGTACTTGGCTTTATAGAATTACTTATAACAATAGCTTAAATAAAATTTCGGCTAATAAACGTAAAGGATTTACAGAAGAACTCGAAGATGATAAAATTGGGGGGTCTATTAGTGACCATGGGATGAAACAATTGTTAGATGCAGAACGAAAAGATTTTATCCAAAAAGCTTTAGCTAAAATCAGCCCTCAAGAAAATACTTTGTTGACACTTTATTATCAAAATGAGTGTGACTTAAAGGAAATCGAAGAGATTACGGGTATCCGTAAAAATACGGTAAAGGTGCAACTCCACAGAGCCAGAAAGCGTTTGGAAGTGCAGCTGCAACAACTATTGAAAAATGAATTAGAAAGCATAAGATGATGGAAGATCAGAAGATTAAAAAGTTATTGGAAGATAGTGTTGAAGGGCCTTCTTATGGGTTTTCAACAAAGACTATCCGCAAGATTGAAGCTTTGGAAGCTTCCAAAAAACGACTTTCTATGAAAGGAAACAGCTCTATTGTGGCTTATCTGATTCCGTTGGTTTTTTTAGGATTGTTGTGCGCTTCATTTTTCCTGACTGATTCACAATTCAGTTCATACGATTTTGCTTTTTCTATACCTGAAATAAAAACTTCATGGATTAGTTTTAATATCCATTTCAGTTGGCTAGTGGCCTCTTTAGCAATTGTTTCTGGCTTTTGGGCCTGGATTTGGTGGGAAAAATCGAATCTCAGCGCTTAAAGTTAATTTTCATATGCATTCCCATTCTGAAGCTAAAGTAGGATTCACTTCTTTTGAGGATTTCTAAAATATATGTTTAAAAAAAATATAGTTTTCAACTTTTCCACTTAAAGTTGTGTCTGTTAAATATGAGAAAATTACAGATTGCCATTTTATTTTTAAGTTTAATGTTTGCTTGTAGCCCCGATGAGGAACTTTCCACAGAAGAATTAAAAATTGAAATAAATAGACTAAAAGAGGAAATCAATCAAATTATAGCTAATTCAACAGGTGAAACTTCTGCAGATTGCAGAACAAAATATATTGCAGGTGGAAATAGTTGTGGTCCAATTTTAGTTTATGGTATTAAAAATATAGATACAGTTTATCTGGAAGATCTCTTTAACCAATTAAGTGAAAGAAAAACAGAACTTTTTGAATTGGAAGGTGGTCCTGTTTGTATGTTATTATTCCCTTCAAAAGATTCCTTGATAAATGGAATATGCAAGCCTTGCTTTGAAACCGATGACGGTTTCCGCTGTGATTAATAATTACTTCAAACACTTTGTAATTCAGTTTAATACTTTTTTCTATAGCTGATTTTTTCACCTATGATTTATTGTACTAATTATATTTATGTCTTCTTAATACAGCTTATTTGATCTTAGCAGCCGATTTATCAAAAAACACTAATTCATAATTTTTAAACTTTTAGTTTTTAATTTATTGCAAAATATATAAGTTTACGGTTTAATATTTTTTAACTAAAACCTAAAGAATACTCCTTTCTCAGTAAAGATTTTTCTTCATTTTTTAGTTTTCTATTCACCTAAAATTGAATTTTGATGAAATTATTTAAGTTTACCCTAATGTCAATAGTGGGATTTTTTGTGCTTAGTGGATGTGCAGGAAATTTTAAATCAATCGACCCACAAATAATTAAGTATAAAAACGGAACAACCTTTGAAGATTTACCGCTGGCCTATGAATACGATATTTTAGAGAAAACGAGTAATAAGAAATATACTCGAAAAGCCTATGAAGCCAATATTAACTTAGTAGCTGTTAGGCTTACAAACAATACCGATTCTAGTTTGAGTGTAAATGATGATATTACTTTCTATCACGGAAATGTACCGATCGATCCTATGAGTCCGGTTATCATTCAAAATAAAATTAAGCAGATTCCTACCGGTTATTTGTTTTATCTGTTATTTACAAGTTTGCAATTGGTCACAGAGGACGGTGGTTCATTTCCTGTTGGTTGGGTTTTAGGCCCCGTACTTACGGCTGGTAATTTATTAACCTCTATCGGATCAAATAAAAAGTTACTTCAGGATTTATATGCCTTTTCTTTTATCGATAAAACAATTCCTCCCAATCAAACTGTTTACGGCATCATTGGATTGTCTAATATGGGCTATTCTCCCATTCGTGCTAAACTTGTTCAGAAATAGAGTAGATGGGATACTGGTAGCATCAAATATTTCGATTGGGAGGTTATATAAAGGAAGGATTTCAGATAAAAAAGAGGTTTTTTTTATTTAAAACCCTTCTCTAATTGTGTCTCTAAATAATGTTCAGCTACACCGAAATCCTCTTTTAATCCTTTAATTTTAGCATCAATGGCTTCTGTATTGGGTGCTTTACTTGCCTTTGAACCTACCAGCATCACATTTTTTCGTGTATGTTCGTTTGAGATAAATTCGAATACTTTGGTGTTGTACTGGTTCTTCTCCAATAGCAATGCACGAATTGTGTCGGTTACCATTTCAAATTGACGTTCTTTGAAAATACCATATTTTAGAATGGGATTTTCCTGAGCGGTTCCTTTTACACTTTGTCGAACCTGCTTATGACAGCAAGGAGCGCATATAATTAATGAAGATTTAGATACTAAACCTTTATAAATGGCATCGTCCGTAGCGGTATCGCAGGCATGTAATGCAATCAATATATCTATTTTTGCCTCATCATAGTTTTCTATCCTTTCTGAAACAAAGGACAGATTATGATATTCACACTTTTTGGCTATCTCATTACAATAGGTGACAAGTTCTTCTCTTAGCTCTATACCTGTAACTTGTACATCGAGCTTTCGGGTATTGTGCAAGAAATCATAGAGCGCAAAGGTTAAATACCCTTTACCAGATCCCATATCCACGATATTGATTTTCTTTGGAAGATCTGTGGATTTGAGCAAACCATCAATGATCTCTAAGTATTTGTTAATCTGTCTAAACTTATCCGCCATTTTAGGAATTACATTTCCTTGCTTGTCTTTTATCCCCAAATGAAATAAAAACTCGCTTTCGGAAGCGCGCTTTACTTTTTGTTTGTCGTGATCTACAGGCAGCTTATCGTTGAAGGTGGGTGGATTATTTGTAATAGTAGCTTTCCCCTTTTTATTGAATCGGATGGCAATATCTTTCTCCAAAGTGAATAGGGTGACAATACGAAATGAATTTTGCAATAGCTGCTCTAATTCCTCAACAGCTTCTTTGAGAGTGTAGTTTTTTACTTGATCATTCGTTTTAAAGCGATAGGTAAAAGAGATTAGTTTCTCATTTTTAATCTCAACTTCGCGCAGGTAGACATTTTCTAAATCTGCCGACTTTCTTATGGGTTTACTTATGGTAAGTTTTACAAAAGAATCCTCCTTAATGGATTTTTTGAGTTCCTGAAAAAATTGTTGTGTATCATTCATCTCAGATGCAAAGCTACGGAAGCTTAGTAAATTAACCGCATTGAAATTAAATTTAAGGACAGCTTAAGTATTTTTAGTCGAGCTAATTTCCTTATAAATATTGACCTTGTATATTTTCAAATCTGACAAATAAAAAAAGCAGACTGAAATAGCCTGCTTTTAACTGTGATTTCTTTCAGGATTAACCTTGGTAGTAAAAACGTTCGTGAACGATTTTTCCGTCTTCCCATCTTTGAACACCTACTTGCTCCATATTCACTCTGTTTCCATCCTGGAAAGTAACATCCATTGAAGTTTCGTGCATTACCACACCAGCTTCTTCGTCAGAAGTAATGGCTTTCACTTCCATTCCATGAAATTCTTTAATCATTCCAAGGAATTCTTCTTCGTGTACTCTGCATTCTTTTTTACCTTCCCAAGTTCCTCTTGGTTCTGTGATGACTACATTTTCTCCGTAGTATTTATCAAATGCATCTAATAATTTTCCTTCACCTATAAGGTTGTAAATGTCTTGTGTTTTTTCTCTTAAAGTCATAATCTAAATATTTAATGTAAGTACATATATGTATATACATGGAAATTAGTAAAAGGTTTAAAAAATGGTGAATTTATTTTTAGGATTCAATTGAAGGAAGATAGCCAGGAATTCCAAAATAGGGTAGAAGCACGCGTTTTGCTTCGCAACGCGTACTAGAGGAAGGGGCTGTATCGTCCTAAAATTACGCTATGTCCAGTTTTTCTCAATAATTGGACGTATACACATATTATGTCCATTTTTTGATACTAAAATCTTCTTTTGTCCAAAATTTTTAAAAATATGGACATTACATAATCTGTAGATGGAACAGTTCTTTAGTTTTTTCGATTAACACCTATTTTCTTAGGATGTTTTTTTATCATTTATCTTCTATATTTACCTTATAAGTTCACCAGTAACCAAAACCTGTAGTTCAACTTTTGCAAAATGTTCTTGGTAGTTGTTTATTTGGATGAATTTTGATTTTTTTAATAAAAGCTAAATGTTATCATGAAATTATTACAACTTATAGTTCTATCCACTTTAATATCATGTAACTCAAATACAAGTAACGAATATATATTAAAAGAGGAGTTTAATGAAAATACTCTTGGTTACTATTCAAGCAATGGTCCTAGAGATAATTCTTTTATGTGGTCATTACCAGAAAATTGGCAATTTTCAACCTCGATTGAAATTATTGATGGTGGGAGCGAAGCAGGTTATGGCTTTATACTTTACAGTGCTTCATTGAATTATGAATTCATTCTCAATAGAAAAGGTAATGTTAATATTTCCGAATATGATTACAATAAAGAGACAGGGAGGGTAATTGTAGATGAAATATTTGAAGACTTATCTATAGAATATAATACTCCCACTACTCTTGAGTTAAGGGTTGAAGATACTTCATTCGAATTTTATGTTAACGATTTGAAAGTTGGCCAAGGTTCTTTTGCCGCCAAAAGCTGGGCAAACCTTCGATTATTCGCAACAGCAGGTGGAACAGGTATTAAGGCTGACTATTTCAGAATTAAAAGTCTTTAAGCATTGCGTACATTTTACGATAGCTTTAAAGAACTATCTGATGAAAATCTCTTGGATAGAATAAACAGGAAGGAGCATTTTCAAAAGGAAGCTGTGTTGGCAGCATACAACGTTCTTAAACAAAGAGGATATGAACTTGAACACCCATTTCCTGATGTAGATTATTCTAATTCAGAAACTCCTAAGAAAACCAAAAAACCATCCTTCTTTGAACGCGAATACCATGTTTGGCATAAAATGGTGTCTAAGAAACAGCGCAAAGATTTGTTGGTTTTATTCTCCATAATATTTATTGTATTAATATTCCTTTCAGATTCATACCTAACAGGAACAGACTTATTTAGGAAAATTCATTTGAGTACTCAAACGATTATTTCACATGGGGCTATTACCTATATCATAGAAATAATGTTAGTTTTTGTGCTCTTTATAAGTTCAAAAAAAATTAGAAGTACTTTTCTAAAGATAAGGTCTGAGCATATTTTTATTGCACTAAAAGTCTTCGTCTTTTCACTGATTATACTTTCAAGTCTGGAATGGCTTTTCGGTAATAATATTACAATCACACGAATTGCGGAAGATAAAACACCAAGAGAATTCCTTAAAAATTTGTGGTTTGGGGGTTTGGTTGCATTTGCGGAAGAGCTAATATTTAAATGGTTATTGCTCACTCAATTATTACTGAGAGCAGGAGATAAGAAGTCAAGCCGAAGGTTGATTTTCATAATAGTAGCTATTCTTTTTGCAGCCTGCCATATACCTGGTCAGATAAGTGATTATGGTGAAATTAATATAGTACATCTGACCAAAATCTTTTTTTACTCCTATTTTACTTCCATACTGTATGTCAAGTTCCGAAACTTCCCATTGGTCGTTTTACTTCATTTCTTAGTTAACATTTCTGCTATATTTATAAATGACGGAAATGGAGTCTATACCAACTGGGCATTTATTCTGGTAGCTGTTTATTGCATTCCAAAGATTAACGAAGGATGGCTTTTTAAATCAAAATTAAAAATTAGAATACCAAAGTGGGCATTTGGCAGTATAGTTTTATTTGTAAGTATTTTAATTTTAGTTTCTGAAAAAAGACCAAAAGACCATTTCAATATCTCTCGTCAATATTATTATCTGGGTTCAGATAAACAAGCAATGGACATAATTAATATAGCAATCTCAAAAGAAGCCCAAAATTCTAAATTCTACAATCATAGAGGTAATATCCTTTATAGATTAGAACTTTATGATAGTGCATGGAATGATTATGATAAGGCAATTCAATATGCCCCCTATTTTTATCAAGCAATTAGTAATAGAGGAATGGCGGCAAAACACATTTCATATTTTGAAGGGTGCATTGAGGATTTGACAATTGCTATTAATCAAAATCATGAAAGTGCGAGGGTATATTTAAACAGAGGCAATTGCTATTTGGGAATCAATGAGCCTGAACTTGCAATTCTTGATTTGGAGGAAGCACTTAAAAAGAACCAATACGATAAGAAAATTTATTATGGATTGGGGAGGTCTTATCTTAAGCTTAAGGAATTTGATAAAGCCTCTAAAAATTTAGAACATGCTATAGACTTAGATTCGGATTTTGTAGAAGCATATGAGGTGTTGTCAATGGCCTATTCTGGATTAGAAAAGTACGATTTATCTAATGCAGTAATGACAAAAGCAATTGAGATGGGATCATCAAACCCAAGTCGCTTTTATGTAAAAGGGTTGAATTATTATCAAAAAGAGAATTATTATAATGCGGTACTAGAGTTCGAAAAGTCCGTAGAATTAAAGCCGGAAGATTCTAGACTTTTCTTAAACCTGGCGCATGCTTATTTCTTTTTAGATAATTATATTAAAGGTTGTGAGAACTTGAATACTTCTGCTTGGTTAGGAAATGAAGAAGCTAAGGAAGATCTGAAAAATTATTGTGATGAAAGTTCATGATAAAATATCTACTAATAATATGACTAAAAAACTAACTCCTGATTATTTCGGTTGGGTATTATTATTTATGATTCATAGTGGCATAGCGCTATTTTGGCTATGGTTAGTTAATAAAGGATTAACTTTAGAAAAAAAATACACTTATGACTTCTTAGGCTATTCAATAGCTTTATTTGCTTTAATTTTATTTGGATTTTATTAAAGGCATCTAAGCGGTAAGGTCGCTCCTACGGAGCTTAGGGTTGGCGATTTAAGTTACCATAAGTAGACACCTACGGAGCCTACCCTCTACCCCGCTGTCCCTCCATAGCACGCGTTGCGAAGCTAAACGCGTGCTAAGTTTCAATTCCTCAACCAATCAAGAACCTCCCGAAAATGATCTTCTTTAGCATCTCTATGCGTTAGTAAATTAATGTGATCATAATCATTTTTATAGCCTTGCTTTTTGCCTATTACTTTGAAGGTAAAGTTGTCCTGATCACCTATTTCTTTTAGTAATCGCCTGCAGTCTACTGGGTGACCTATTTGTTTATCATTGGCACCTGTGATAGAGAGAATAGGCGGTAGTGTTTTGCTTTGCAGGGCGGTTGCATAATCAAAGCCGTCTCTAAGATCTTTCCAGTCGCGAGACCGCACCCATTTGTTCACTTCCAAAAAGTAGTCCTTAGCTTCATCGGAACTGCCAATTTTGTACTGTCTAGCGGGTAGATAACCTTTAGTTTTAGCAAGGAATGTACAGAAGCCAAACCATATTAAATCCACAATCAACCACTTTTTTAAATTCTGAACGCGTATATCTCTTTTGCTTCCAAAAAAGACCATAGATTTTAAAGTTGGAGCTTCATTTTTTGCCAAATATGCCATTAAATGCACACCTCCCCAGCTGTGGGAAATCCAATGATCGGGTTCTTTTCCAGTAATATTCTTTATTTTTTCAATGAAATCAGGAATGTCTTCTTCAAATGCAGACTCTATTCCAAAATTATTATCTCGGCTCGGATGGGGCTTGCTTTTTCCTCTGCCTCTTAAGTCAGCCACAAAAACATCAAGACCATTTTCAGCCAAGAAAGGAGCTAGGCCTTTACCTGATTTGGAATAGAATATTTTGCCGTCTTCAATGCTGCCGTGGACTAAAAGTATGGAAGGGGCATTCTCTGTGGTATAAAATCGCTTGAGGTGAAGTTTGTAGTTTTCCTTTTCAATAAATAGACTTTCTGATTGCATGCTTGAAATTATATAAAAATTAGTAGGCATGCATAATAAACCACAAGATTTTTTTATAACCACTAAGTTACTCTAAGACTTTCACAATGGACACGGAGGGAAGGCTAAAGCTTTTTATTTACCGCAAAAGAGGCAAAAGAAAACAAATAATTGCCAACCTGTCCCGTATTCGGGAAGGCTGTTTTTGTTTAACCACGAAGGTACTCTAAGGCTTTCACAAAGGCCACGGAAGGAAAGTCAAAGGCTTTTTATTTAACCATAACTTGTCCAGAAAATGTATAGGATAGTATTAAGGTAGAAAAAATCATCATTACGAACCTGTCTGATGATAGTCAGAACCCTATAGGGGGAAGCAATCTCTAGGTTTTACTAGCTTAAGATTGCTTCGTTGCACTCGCAATGACGGTTGGAGCTATCTAGATCAAATTAGAAATTCTCTAATTATTAAATATTTTACCTCAGATTACTTTGTTCCTTGCAATGATGGCTGGAACGACCTAATTCATAATTCGTAATTATATCTCCGTGAAACTTTGTGAAATCTCCGAGACCTTTGTGGTTATATCCAAAGCCTTAGGCTTTCTTGTAATCCTTATGACCTTTGTGGTAAGAAATAGGTGGGAAGACCCAATTGCTGATTTGATGCATTGGATAAATATCCATTAATTTAGTATTGACTTCCAGTTCTAAACCAGCATAATTTTCTTTGTATTTACCCCTGAAATAAGTAGTCAGCCCATCATCGGTTCCTTTGTAGGGGTAATTGAATTTTACTCTCCAGGTATCCATTTTTTCTTCTATGCTTGCTTTCCAGGCTTCGGCAAATTTTTGCTCTGGCTTATTGTCAGGATCGAATAAAATTCCAATCTCCGTTTTGCGAACTTCGCCATTTAACACAGGCGTGAAACTATGAAAAGAGAGATGAATCACTTTGTTTTGCTGATGTAAGTGTTGTTCTATCTTTCTTTCCAATGAATTTCTGTAGGGTAAATAATACTCTTTTATCAGCTGTTCCCGGATTTCTTCAGACATCTTTTTAGAAAATTCAGAAAATAATTCTTCATGCTGCAAAGTTCGGTTGCATTCAATCAGCAGTCGACTTAAAGTATTAGAAATCAGTTTACTGTCAGCTCTTCTGCTGATATATTTGGCTATTTCCAAACTGCCTTTATCCCAGCCTCTATGGCTTTGCAATACCTCTTTTTGTCCTGAGAAAAAGGATTGATAAAGTTCAGGGATTTCATAACCCCCATGCTCACAGCTGAATATAAACTTAGTCATTACCTTAGTTCATAAAGTTTGTTTTCTTTCAGGCAATCCACCAAGATCGCATATTCCTTTTTGATGTTTTCATCTGACCAGTTTTTGTTTTTAAGGTTAGCCAAAATGCGTTGTGATAAGTTGCCATTTTCCAATAGGTATTGAATAATAGCTTTTTTGTCTTCCGATAAATAAACTAGTTTGAAAATATGGTTCCAGATATCCGAAATGCTTACTTTTTCATTTTTCTCTAAATCAAAAATTCTAAGATATTCTTCATTAGCGATGATGCTTTCCCCACCTTTTTCCAAAGCCGATCTATAAATATCATAGAGCTCATATTCATCAATAGGATTATGATCTTTAATAAAAGGAATGATAAATTTCAGAGCCTGCACAACAAATTCGGCTATAGCAAGATCTGCTGCCGGGCATTCCTGCAAATCAATGATTCTGATTTCTATGGCATTTCTATCAAATCGGGCAATAGCACCCCTTGAATTCAGCCATTCATGTTGTAAACTTTTGTCTTTGTCATAAGGAGCTATATCCTGATAAATTCTTTTAAAGATCACCTTTTGGTATTCTGCTTTATCAGCCACAGATTCAGGAATTACTTTTCCAGTAATGGAAGGAATTTTCTTTTGGTTTTGCTCATAGAAAGCCAATCTATTATCCAGTATTTCTGATTTTTGCCCCTCAACAATAGGAGAGGAGGCCGTTAAAGCAGGAATTAAAGGTATAATGTGCCTGATGGCTTCATGCAGCAAATAGAATTCTTCATCATTACTAAAAGGTAAATTGATATGCATACTCTGCAAATTTCCCCAGCCATGACCTTTGCAATCAAATATTTGATTATATCTGCTGTAAATTTCATTTCGCTCGTGAGGCCAAAGTTTAACATCCTTCAATGGATTAAACAATGGGTGCATAGCAGTTGGCATCAACTGTGAACCCAAAGGCTCCAGGATTTCATTAATTTCTAGTATGTTTTGATGAAAATCATGCGATAATCCTTCAACACCGGGCATAGGATTAGTGGTTTTCAATTCCAATACGTGCAATACCAGTTCATTCGACCAGCTGATTGTTCCGTTTTCCAGTTCATCCGTGATATGACCTAATTTTTTTATAATTAATTGATCTGAAATAGGCGCAGGCATTAATGTATTGCGATTTACAATCATATATTCCAGCTCTATTCCGATGCATTCAAATAGGGAGTAGGTTTTGGTTGGTTTTATTGCTTCCATGGTATTTTATGAAATTTATTTATTCTAATGATTATTAGTTGATTTTACTACTATTTAATAACATACATATTTTCCAGCCGACACTCCTATAACCCCCTCCAGGGAATAGTTCTCGCAGATTTATACGAGCAGAAAATAACAAGTTTATCACTTTTTTACTATACTAAAAACTCCTGTTGACGCCTGCTTCCTTTTATCAGAAGGCTAGACCATCCTAATTTAGCACTACTTGCTTTGACTTTTGGATGCGGCTTAAAAATACATCCATCATTTTACTGTATAGTTTATCCTTTAGGACGGCATCTTCCACTCCTGTATCTATGTTTGGATTATCATTGATTTCAATAACGTAGAATTTATTGCCTTTTTGTTTGATGTCCACACCATAAAGACTTTCCCCAATAAGCTTAGAAAGTTTTTCGGCTGTTTTTATGAGAGCAGGTGGCGCCATTTCCACGGGCATGGTCTCTACTTTTCCGTATTGACCGTTTTTATTCCAATTGACAATTTGCCAATGCTCTTTACTCATATAATATTTACAAGCATAAATTGCCTCTCCATTGAAAACACCTACCCGCCAGTCGAAGTCCGTTTGCAAAAACTGTTGTCCTATTATCAGATCAGATTTCTCTAATAAATCGGCTACTTTCTTTTTGTATTCATTCATATTCTCAGCCTTGCTTACGCCCTGGCTGAAAGCACTATCCGGTTGTTTCAGAATAATAGGAAAGCCTAATACATCAGGCGCTATATTAATGTTGTCCTTATGGATGATCATCGTTTCGGGTGCATCAATCTGGTACATTTTTAAAAGTTCAGCCAAATAAACTTTATTGCTACATTTAATGATGCTTTCCGGATCATCTACTACCACCAGCCCTTCAGCTTTTGCACGCTGAGCAAAACGGAAAGTATGATGGTTTACAGCCGTTGTTTCCCTAATGAATAAGGCATCATATGAAGCCAATGTGCTATAATCATCTTTGGTGATTAAATTAGCCTGAATCCCTTTTTGACCTGCAGATTTGATGAATTTTTGCAAAGTCTTTTCAGAACTTGGCGCTGTTTTCTCCAATGGATCCCATAAAATAGCCATAGAGTAAGCAGCCGTAGTGCGTTCAGGTACACTGAATTTTTTAGCTTCAAAATATTTTTTAGTGGCTTCTTCAACGAAGGCCTGGTGGTCTTCTGGTATGTCGCCAGACGCAATAGGTGAAATATTTTGAATGGCCCATTTTCCATCCCTCAAAGTAAAGTGGGCTCGAATAAATGGAGACTGAAATAGATTAAATAATTGCAAGCTCAACCCATCGTATTTTTTGGATAGGTTTTTACCAAAATAGATACTCAGAATAAATTTTTCCGACTTTATATCTTTTAATGACTTCTGAATTAATGAATCCAGTTCTGTTGATAATATTTTCACAACAGATAGGGTCTTCATTTCCTGAATCGTATTGATGCTCGGAATGGCCTTATGTTTTCTTGCTGCAGCTAATAAGGAGACATAATATCCAGTATTTTGATATTTGTAATCCCTGCAAAGGTTAAAAACACGTGCATTTTTTAAATTGGAATAGATAGGATTAGTCAGGTACTGCTTCCCCGTGACAACTTCTACGTCTTGTATGTCAAAATCCCAATCTTTTAGGCTAGTGACGGTTATAATAATCTTCATTTATTTATAATTAATAAATTGGCATCATAAGTGATGACCCCTAAAAGTATAGCACAGATTAGGTGATCCATATCTACTGAATAATTTTGTGTTTCAAATGGGTTGGCATGCAAAGGATCTGATACCATAATTGTACTGTCTTCATGATTGATTCCACTTAAAACCACAAAATGCCCAGATGGCTGTCCTTTAATGTCATCATAAAGAACTGGTTCTTCACCGTATTCCCTTTTCTCATTATAGAGATAAGTCGCACTCAGTCCTGTCAAAATTGGGATATCTTGAATCAAGTAGGACTGTAGTAAATTTTTGTTTAAAGTCTTGTAAGTAATTTTCCCTCCTTTTTCTAGGAACTGAATATAAGCCAAAGAAGCTTGCTTAAATTTTGGTGTTTTTTTAAATCTAAGTTGCTCTTTTAACTTTTCTATTAAGTTAACATGTTCATCCAGAAACCAGCTTGGGTCAAAAATTTTCAAATTATAAGTTACGATTTCAGCTTGGAAGCCTTTTTTTAGCGAATCAATTCCCAGCATTACCGCCAGCGTACCGCCAGTGTCTAAATATTCAATGGAATCAATGACTTCTTCTAAGCTTAAATCTTCGTTAAAGTAATTGTAAACAGCATGCAAACTTGTGGGTCCGCAAGTGCTGTCATTGGGTTGTCTGGAAATGTCCAGTCGGAGTGTATTATTTTTCAATTTAGTAGTTCAAAATTGAATCGATAACGCTGGATTTTAGGATTAGTTTCTTTTAATTAATTTATTTTTGACTTATTGAAAAATAAATTTTAAAGAACTGATTTTCAGTGGTTAATACCTGTCATTTACGAATGAAAATATAGCTTATATATGCAATGAACGTCACTAGAAAAAGTATAGCTTCCCATCTGTCAAGCTTTTTGTTTTTCAAGGTAAACATAAATATAAATAGCAGTATAGAACCACCAATCAATACATAGAAATCAAAGTTCATTTCAGTATTGAAATTCAATGGTCTTACCAATGAATTTATACCCAATATAAAAGTCAAGTTAAAGATATTGGAGCCTATGACATTCCCTATCGCGATATCTGCTCTATTGCGATAGGCTGCTACAGCACTAGTGGCTAATTCGGGAAGGGAAGTTCCGGCTGCAATAATGGTTAACCCAATTAATTTCTCACTTAAATTAAAGCTTCTGGCAATATCCACAGCATTATCAACTACAAGCTTTCCGCCTATAACTAAGCCAGTTAGCCCTCCTAATATCATTAATAAGGTTACCCAATGACTATGGATAGGAATTTCATTCGGGAGATCTACTGTATGATTATTATTCTTAACATTATAAAACACATAATAAATAAAAGCTACAAAAAGCAGTAAAAGGATGAATCCGTCAATTAATCCGGAAGAATTTGCTTCACTACCAAAGAAAAAGGCATCATTTACCATAATAAATAAAATGATTACTAATGCCATACTGAAAGGAATTTCCTTCCAAACTGTTTCGGATTGGACAATAAGTGGTCTGATTACCCCGGCTATTCCTAAAATGAGAAAAAGGTTAAATATATTGCTACCAATCAAATTCCCGAAAACCACATCATCCAGTCCCTGCGAGCCGGAAACTAAATTGACCACTAATTCAGGTGCGGAAGTACCCATAGCGACAATAGTTAAGCCAATTGCGATTTCGGATACATTAAACCTTTTAGCAAATGAAGAAGCACCGCTGACCATAAAATCCGCCCCTTTTATTAGTAGGATAAATCCTAATACAATAAAAGCCGTATCTAGAAGTAGTTCCAAATTGAATGATTAATTGTTTGCGGACCAAGTTAGTATAAGTATTTTTATATAGAAACAAGAATTATAAATTATTGCCAAAATAGTTTAAATATTCTTATTTTAGATTTTGGAATTTAATTGAAATTAAAATATACAATTATGGGAAAAGGAGATAGAAAAACCAAGAAGGGTAAAATTTCGATGGGAAGTTTTGGGAATACCAGACCAAGGCCAAATGCTGATAATGAAAAAATAGCAGCAAGCTCTGCTAAACCCAAAGCTGAGAAAAAGACCGATACTGCTAAGAAAACAACTACTGCCAAGAAATCTTCTACTGCTAAAAAACCAGCAGCAAAGAAAAAAACTGAAAAAGCTGATAAATAATTTTGCTTATTTGAAATTGGCGTTTACATTTGTGCAAATGCAAAATAGAAATACAAATAACAACTGGTGGTGGACTTCTAATATTTAGAAGACAGCATTGGTATATACAATATTCTAAACCTCGCTGTCAAGTGAGGTTTTTTTTTGATTAAAAATTATTAAAAATGATAAATAAATTAAATAACGCATGGTGGTGGCACAAAGAAACATCTAAAATCGGATGAAGGGATATGCCATGCTCAATGCGAACAAAAAGGCTTACCGGACATCCGGTAAGCCTTTTTTTTTGAAAATGTCTTTAACCCAAATCAAACCTGTCAGCTTTGATTTGGGTAATTCGGAATTTAAATGAGCTATTAATATTATTTATTTGAATACAGAAACCTGACAGGTTTTAAATCTAAAATAAAGCATAAATGAAAATACAGAAATCACACATTAAACTGCCGGCAGATTCATTCACTCCGGTGGCGCTATACCTTCGACTGAGGGATCAATTTCCTCATACTTTTTTGATGGAAAGTTCTGATTATCATACCAGAAGAAATAGCTTTTCCTATATAGGAGTACAGTCTATCGCTGAAGTAAAAGCAACTGAAGATACATTTTATACCGAGATTGAAGGGGTGAGCAAAACCGAAAAATTGGAGAGTAAATTAGACTTACCTGAGAAATTGCAATCTTTCATTAATCAATTTCAGGCAGATGACTTATTCCCCCAGGAAGATTTTGAGGAAAGTGGATTTTTCGGAGCAACTGGCTTTGATGGTGTTCAGTATTTTGAGGATATTTATTTTGAAAAAGTGCAGGAAGATATTCCATTCCTACGTTATCATTTCTATAGATTCGTTTTAGTTTTTGATCATTTCAAAGATGAGTTGTATGTTTTCGAACATCAGCTTGATAAAACTTATGATTTCGATCGTAATGATTTAGTGCAGGTAATTTTAAATCGTTCAGTACCACAATTTAAGTTCCAGAAGGTTGGTGAAGAAGAAACTAATATGACGGATGAGGAATTCTTGAAAATCATCAATAAGGGAATAGAACATGCTCAAATAGGTGATGTTTTTCAAATGGTGCTTTCTCGAGCCTTTTCGCAGCAGTTTAAAGGTGATGAATTCACAGTTTACCGTGCACTTCGTTCTTTAAATCCTTCTCCTTATCTGTTTTATTTTGATTATGGCGATTATAAATTATTCGGCTCCTCACCAGAAGCTCAGGTAGGAGTGAAAGGCAATAAAGCCTATGTGAATCCAATAGCAGGAACTTATAGAAGAAGCGGAGATGATCAGGCTGATGCAAAATTAGCAGAGCAATTACTGAATGATGAAAAAGAAAATGCTGAGCATACCATGCTGGTTGATTTAGGGAGAAATGATTTATCCAAGCATGGTGAGAATGTAAAAGTGGAGGTTTATAAAGAGATTCAATTTTATTCTCATGTAATTCACTTAGTAAGTAAAGTTACGGCAGATGTTCCGGAGAAATCAGCAGTAAAATTATTGGCGGATACATTTCCAGCAGGAACATTGAGCGGGGCACCAAAATACAAAGCGCTGGAATTAATTAATAAATATGAGCCAACTGGCAGAGGTTTATATGGTGGTGCAGTAGGTTTAATTGGTTTGAATGGAAACTTAAATCATGCTATTGTCATTCGTTCATTCGTCAGCAAAGGTAATAAATTGAATTACAGAGCAGGAGCTGGAATTGTCGCTTTATCTAATCCTGATAGTGAGCTACAGGAAGTGCACAATAAACTTTTCGCTTTGAGAAAAGCTATGGAAAAAGCAGAGAATCTATTTGATCAACACCAAAAATAAGAGAAGGAAATGAAGATATTATTACTCGATAATTATGATTCCTTCACTTACAATTTGGTGGAGGTTATAAGGCAACAAAAGCTTGATGTGGAAATAGATGTGATCAGAAATGATAAGGTTACATTGGAGGAAATATCCAAATATGATAAAATTTTGCTTTCTCCAGGACCGAGCGTTCCTGAAAATGCAGGAATTATGTTGGATTTGATAAAAAGGTATGCGGCTGAAAAGCCAATTTTAGGTATTTGCCTTGGGAATCAGGCAATTGGACAAGCTTTTGGAGGCAAACTTTTGAACATACAGCCTGTTATGCACGGTATTCAAAGCAAAGCAAAACTTGATAATCATTATTTATTTGAAGGAGTAGAAAAAGAAATAAGCATAGGAAGATATCATTCATGGGTAATAGATGAAATAGACTTTCCATCAGATTTGGAAATCTTAGCCCGCTCTGATGATGGACAAATTATGGCAGTTCAGCATAAAGAATATGACGTCTGCGGATTGCAGTTTCATCCAGAATCTGTGATGACGCCTGAAGGAGGGAGGATGTTGAGGAATTGGATAGCCCAAGCCCCCTAACCCCCAAAGGGGGAGATTTGTAGTGGGAAGAAGGAAATTGGGGAGGAAATAGATTGAATTAAAGTTGATATAAATAGAAATATGTAGTTGGAAGATCGAAGTTAGAAGTTTTTCTAGATACTCGATACTATAAACATATTACTTATAACTTAATGCTTAGAACTTAGTACTTAAAACTTAAGACTAAAAAAAATGAAAGAACTAATAAATAGATTATCACAATATAATACGCTAACAAAAGACGAGGCAAAAGCTATTTTCTTGCGGATTGGTCAGGGGGAATTTAACAATTCAGAATTGGCGGCTTTTATGACGCTTTTTATGATCCGACCGGTTACGGTGGAGGAATTAGCTGGTTTCCGTGATGGATTAATGGAATTACGAGTGCCAATTGATTTGTCAGCCTATGATGGAATGGATTTGTGCGGAACAGGCGGAGATGGAAAAAACACTTTTAACATCAGTACCATGTCAGCATTTGTAGTAGCGGCATGCGGACAAAATGTAGTGAAGCATGGTAATTATGGTGTGTCTTCCAAATGCGGAAGTTCCAATTTGTTGGAGCACTTTGGTTATGAATTTACCAATGAGCAATCTGGCCTAGAGAAGCAATTAGATGAAAGTGGTATTTGCTTTTTGCATGCTCCTAAATTTCACCCGGCTATGCGTTTTGTAGGTCCAATTCGTAAAGAGTTAGGTGTAAAAACCTTCTTTAATATGTTAGGTCCTTTGGTAAATCCAGCTTTGCCTAAGAAGCAAATGGCTGGAGTTTTTAGTCATGAATTAGCACGAATTTATTCTTATTTATTTCAAGAGACCGATACACAATACAGTGTGGTTTATGATTTGGAAGGATATGATGAATGTTCTCTTACAGGAGAAACCAAAGTGTTTTCATCTAAAGGAGAGCAAATCTTAAAGCCTGTTGATTTTGGATTGGAGCAAATCAAAGCTGAAGAAATTCATGGAGGGGAAACCATAGAAGAAGCTGCCAAAATCTTTACTGATATTTTGAAAGGAGAAGGGACAAAAGCTCAGAATTCAGTGGTTTATGCTAATAGCGCGTTAGCACTTCAGGCAGCTAGGAAATATGAAAGTTTACAAGATGCAACTTCAGCAGCTAAGGAAGCCGTTGAATCAGGTAAGGCTTATGGGGTATTTAAGAAATTAGCCCCCTGACCCCCAAAGGGGGAATCGGAAGCTAGCACTTAGGTCAGTACCGCAGGTCAGACCGGAAGTAAATTGAAATAATTGGAAGTAAGGTAGAAATAAAATAGAAATATGAGAGGGTCTAGGAACTTATTTCTAGAATCTATTAAAATAAAAGAAATGAATATACTACAAGAAATAGCAGAATATAAAAAAGCAGAAGTAGCAGAGCGTCAGAAGCTTTTTCCGGTGGAATTTTTGAAGCAGAAGCTCTATTTTAAATCAAAGCCGGTCTCCTTGAAATCCTATGTAATGGATGAAACTAAAACTGGAATTATAGCGGAGATCAAGAGAAAATCTCCCTCAGAGGGAAAGATTAACGCGCATATTTCTGTGGAGGAAGTTTCTATTGGATATATGCAAAGTGGAGCGAGTGCTTTGTCGGTTTTAACAGATGAACCTTCTTTTGGAGGAAGTCTAAAGGATTTGGAAATCGCTCGTAAATTCAATTATTGCCCTATTCTTCGCAAGGATTTTATGCTAGACCCTTATCAGGTTTATGAAGCTAAAGCCCACGGAGCAGACGCTATTTTACTGATTGCAGCCATGATTGATAAATCATTATGCCAGGATTTAGCTTCTTTAGCCCATGAATTGGGGATGGAAGTTTTACTGGAAGTGCACAATCAGGACGAATTAGATTCGCATTATGGTAATTTTGCTGATTTAGTAGGAATCAATAACCGTGACTTGAAAAGCTTCAATACAGATTTAGAAGTGGCAAAGAAGCTGGCTAATCAATTGCCAGAGGGAGTTCCAAAAATAGCTGAAAGTGGATTGAAAACTCCAGAAGACGTAATGAACATGAAAAAAGCGGGTTTTGACGGCTTTTTAATTGGAACTTCTTTTATGAAGAGTAGTGAACCAGGGAAAGCATGTCAACGATTTTCTCAGCAAGTAAAAAATTTAATCGCTAGCGAAGCAGGTAATCAGACTGTTTAAAATTTAGAATTAAAACTATATTTTAGATATGGATAAGCAAGATTTAAGAATAAAAATTTGCGGAATGCGGGAAAAGGAAAATATACATGAGATTTTAGAATTTGAGCCTGATTATTTAGGCTTTATTTTCTATGAAAAATCTTCTCGATATGTATCTGAATCTCAAATGAAAGAAATCATAAAACTGAATTTTGGCGAAACCGAAAGAGTAGGTGTTTTTGTAAATGAGACTACTGATAAAATCTTGAGCTATGCCGATAGAGGTTATTTTGATGTTGTTCAGTTACATGGAAATGAGTCTGCAGAAACTGTGAGAGCACTTAGAAATGAAGGTTTAGAAGTTATTAAAGTGGTTTCTGTTGATGATGATTTTGATCCTAAAGTTTTAAATAAATATTCAGAAGCCGATTACTTTTTATTCGATACCAAAGGAAAATTACCTGGTGGAAATGGAGTGAAATTCAACTGGGAAGTTTTGGAAAAAAGTAAAATAAAAAAACCGTTTTTCCTTAGCGGTGGTTTAGGAGTAGACGATATGAAAGAAATCAGCAACTTTAATTCAAAAAATCTATATGGATTGGACTTTAACAGCAAATTGGAGTTAGAGCCAGGGTTGAAGGATGTGAGTAAAGTGAAGCATGTGTTGGCCCCCCTAGCCCCCAAAGGGGGGGGTGGGGCAGTAGAGCTAGGCTAGATAGATTCAAAACTGAAACAATAAGTACTCAATTGAATTAATTGGAAATAAGGTTGAAGTATAAAAGTTGGGAGTTAGAAGTGGGAAGATGGAAGAGAGGTACTTAAGACTTATAACCTAAAATTTAATAATAAGAAAAATTGAAATAATTGGAAATATGAAGTGAATATCTCTGTACTAACCTGAGTTCGATTCTTATTTAGGATTCAGAACGTCTATAAATAGTGAGTTTCAACTAAAAATTCTGAAACAATAGCAGGCTATTGCAAGGGGTTTTTAGGAAGAAAATCGCTGTTTATAGGCGGAAAGGGGAAAACTT
>NZ_JAGXGF010000201.1 GCF_024636815.1 Marivirga sp. | reverse complement strand
TATATCCTATTTATTTTATTGATAATTCCCTTAACCTTAACCGGTCAAAATAATAAAATAGATAGTTTAAAATCACTACTTAAAAAAAACATAGCAGATACTCAACAAGTAAATATCCTTAATGACATAAGTTCTTCCTTTTTTCAAATTAATGGAGACTCTGCAATTTACTACGGAAATAAGGCGAAGGAATTAGCTGCGGCAAATGATTTTGAAAGAGGTCTTGCATATGCTAATAAAAACATTGGAATAGCTTATTATTATCAAGGAGACTTTAAACAGGTATTGTCCTTCTGGGAGGAATCTTTAAAATCATTTAAAGAAATCAATGACAAGGACGGAGTATCTAATCTAATCAATAATATAGGGGCTGTTTATTTTGCTTTTGGAGATGATGCAGTTGCGCTTGACTACTATCTCAAAGCATTACAATTTGCTGAAGAAATTGAAGCAGAATCAAAGGAACTGAGAATATATTCAGCTTTAGTCAATATTGGAACTCTTTATACAAACAAGGAAGAAACCTATGAAAAAGCGTTAATTTATTTTAGAAAAGCTATCAGATATCTTGACTTCATTGATGATCAGCAATCTATTGGAAACTTATATACAAATTTAGGCTCACTTTTTATGGATTTAGAGCAATATGACTCTTCTATATATTATCTAGATAAGACACTTGAGACTTACAAAGACTCCAATTTATACGCTCAACCATTACAGACTAAAGGGAAATTATTAGTTCAAAAAGGGAATATTCAAGAAGGAATTAAATTACAAACTCAAGCAGTAGAATTATCAAAAGAAGCTGGACAAAAGCAATTATTAGCTAAAGCTCTAATTGGTTTAGGCGAAAGTTATATTATTCAAGGTCAGAACACAAAGGCAATAAGTGAGTTAAAAGAAGCAAAAGAGGTTTCAGAAAATTTAGATCTTAAATATGAATTAAAAGATATTTATCAGTTCTTATCAAGAGCGTATTCGAATTTAAATAATTATGAGCGTGCATATTACTTCAATGATTTATATGCTGCTATGAAAGACACTGTTTATAATATTGAAACAGCCGATAAAATTAGAGGACTGCAATTTTCATATCAAATAGAAAAAAAGCAAGATGAAATAAATCTTCTAGAAGCTTCTAACGAAATCCAACAATTACAAAATAAACGACAATTAGCCATTAGTTGGGGAGCTGTTATTGCAGGGGTTTTAATACTGTTACTGGCTATTGGTATTTTCAGACGATACAAGTTTATGAAGCAGATGAAACTAGTTCTGGAAAAAGAAAAAGATAGATCTGATAACCTCTTATTAAATATATTACCCGAAGAAACAGCGGAGGAATTAAAAGAAAAGGGATTCACCGAACCAAAATATTACGATTCTGCTTCCATTCTATTTACTGATTTCAAAGGTTTTACTAATATATCTGCTAAAATGACTCCGAACCAATTGGTTTCAGATTTACATGAATGTTTCAAGATGTTTGATATCATCACTTCTAGATATGGTTTGGAAAAAATTAAAACTATTGGAGATGCATACATGGCAGCTGGCGGACTTCCTAAAGAAAACTCAACTCATCCGGATAATGTAGCTAGAGCAGCATTGGAAATCAGAAATTACATGGATAAACATAGGGCTGAAAGGGAAAAAGAGGGCAGAGTTTTTTTTGAAGTTAGGATAGGTATTCATACTGGTCCTGTGGTAGCTGGTGTGGTAGGAATTAAGAAATTTGCTTATGATATATGGGGTGATACAGTAAATATTGCTGCACGTATGGAATCAACTTCCGAAGCAGGAAAAGTAAATATCTCTGAAAACACTTATCAACTAATTAAAGATAAATTTGAATGTGAGTACCGTGGTGAGATTGAGGCCAAGAATACGGGGAAATTAAGGATGTATTTCCTAAATAATTTGAAAGTGGGTGAATTAGAGCCTGTTAGAGATGAAAAATCGAAAGTAAATCAAGAATATGTATCTTAAATATCATTTATAAAATTTAATAAATATTTGCTTATAATGTTAGCATATAGTAATTTGTTCTCATCTATCAACCCAAAATTATGGACTTTAAAAGAGCCAAGCAATACGCATTAAACCGTTTATATAACGAACTCTCTCCTGATCTTTATTATCACCATGTGAGCCATACGCTGGACGTCTGTAAAGCTATAACAGAAATTGCCAAAGAAGAAGGGGTTTCTGAAGAAGAATTAATACTATTAAGAACAGCAGGATATTTTCATGATTTGGGTTTTGTAAAACAATACCTTAATAACGAACCCATTGCGGCCAAAATCGCTAAAGAAAAATTACCGGAATTAGGATATAGCGAAAGGCAAATTGAAATTATAGAACAATTAATTCTGGCTACAAAAGTACCCCAAGAACCCAATAATCACTTAGAAAAAATTATTTGTGATGCTGACCTTGATTATTTAGGAAGAGATGATTTTTATGAAATATCTCAATCATTACTAAAAGAATGGCAAGCTTACGGTTTGGTTGAATCTGAAGAAGAGTTCAACTATAAACAGGTTTCATTTTTTGAAGCGCATCATTTTTTTACAGAAACCGCGATTAAGAACAGGAAACCTTTAAAAGATATGCATTTAGCTGAATTGAAAAAAACATTGATTCAGTGAATATAAAATTATCAATACTCTTAAAACTTCAAAAAGCACTTAACCTTCGAGAAGGGGAAAGAACTACTGTAATTCTATTACTAGTATTTTCATTTTTCCAGTATTTCGCTCTTGCTGTACTATTTGTGACGGCAAGTGCCATTTTCTTAACGGACAATTCTATCAGAGAACTGCCTTATGTATTTATAGGGACCAGTGTCTCACTAATTGTTTTATCTGCAATATATGACCAGCTAGAAAAAGTCCTTTCCATGAGAAGCATTATCATTGCTGAAGCGATAATGATGTGTACTATAATTGTTGTTTTTAGATTTGGTTTCAATTATGAGCTTTCCTGGATTGGATATGGTTTAATTATAGGCCATAGGGTAATTGCTGATTATATAGAAGATGGCTTCAACCGTCTTGTCTTAATGTTATTAGATGTCAGACAAAGCAAGCGCTTATATGGCTTAGTAACCTCCTCTGAAATACCTGCCAATATTTTAGGCTATTTGACTGCTTCCTTGCTCATTCCTTTTATGGGTACTATCGATTTATTATGGATTTGTGTCGCTGGGCTTCTAATTTCTTTATTTGTTTTATTACTGATCGTCTCAGGAAAACGTAAAGTCACTATCGATAAGTTTGATCATGAGAATCATGAAGAATTTCGACCTATTAGCACAAAAGAAAAGTCTACTTTAATTGAGAAGTTATTTAAAACAAAATTTATATTCTTACTTAGTATGACCATAAGTGCTTCGGTCATATCTATTATTTTTATCGAATTTGCTTTCCTTTATAAAATTGATTCTGAAACAACCAACCAAAAAGATATTGTACAGTTAATTTCCATTGTATTCGGTATTGGTCAATTTATTGCCTTCTTCATTAAATCCTTCCTCTATAGTCTTATTCAGCGTAACTTTGGTATTAGATTTAACTTATTAGTTTTACCTGTCACCTTAGCTGCAATCAGCATATTGGTTATCATCGAAAGCTTTTTTCCTAACTCTTCTTCTTTACTAATTTATTCATGGATATTCATCATGCTGATTAGTGAGGTATTGAATTCTTCATTATACAAAACCACCTTTATTTCATTATTACAACCTCTGGAGCGCAAAATGAAAATGGCTGGCTATAAAATCATGAATAATGTGGAAATTTTTGCCATAGGATTAGGAGGTTTGATATTAGTTATAACCTATTCTGAAAGCAATGATAGTTTGGTGTATTACAGTTATTTATTATTAGGAGGAGTAATATTATGGATAGTTTGTATTCCTTATCTAAATAAAAGTTATCTGTCCACATTAGAGAATGTGCTTTCTAAAAGATTTATTGAAACCTCTGCATTAGATATCAATACGCCTCAAACTATTCACATCATTGAAGAAAAATTAAAAAGCCGACATCCTGGGGAGGTAATTTATGCACTGGATGTTCTCAGTAAAGATGACTCTGAAAATAATACAAAATTATTTACAAATCTGATTGTACATCCTGTGCCTGAGGTTAGGCGAGAAGTATACCAAAGAATTATAGATTTTAAGGTAGTGGGCATGCTGGATGTTGTTCATGATAGAATTCAAAATGATGAGGACTCAAATATTAAAAAACTAGCGGTTCAAACTTATTGCTTTTTAGGCGAGGGTAATATTACGGAGGAAATAGTGCCCTTACTGGATGATGAAGATGCTTTAGTTCAAGCAGGGGCAGTAGTGGGCTTAATTAGTTACGGTGGAATTAATGGTATTATATCGGGTGGTCAAAGATTATTGGAGTTTATCAATTCAAAAAGCCCCAAACAAAGAGAGTTTGGCGCTTATGTGATTGGAGAAGTAGGCATTCACAATTTCTATCGACCAATTCTCTCTTTATTAGATGATAAAAACTTAAACGTTCAAAAGACAGCTATAAAGGCTGCGGGGAAAATAAAACATCCTAAACTTTTTGAATCCTTAGTAGAAATGGTTGGGACTAGCAACCTATTTGAACCAGCTATGATTTCTTTGATTAAATGTGGGGAAAATGTTTTGGATGCATTTAATCCTGTTTTAAAGCGTGAAAACACAGATTATAAATTATTAAGACGTTTAGTAACTGTTACTGGTAGAATAGATTCCCCTAAATCAATTCAGCTTTTAAAAGATAAGTTATATTATCCAAATATAGAGATAAGGGATCAAATCCTACAATCATGCATACAGTTAAATTACGCTTCGACTCCAGAGGAAAAAAATTACATCTTAAAAACTATACATTCAGAAATGGCTGATGCCACATGGTTATTAAAATTTATAAAAGTCTTACAACACACCGATCACTGGATGCAAAAGTCTAATTTTAACATTGTAATTCAGGCTCTTAATATCGAATTAAGGCATCTGGTAAAAAGGATGTTATATCTGCTTTCAATTCTTTATGAATCAAAGGAACTTAGTCAGGTATGGGAGCGTCTTCAAATGAAAGATAAAACTAAAATTGCTAATGCATTAGAAATTGTAGATGTTTTGGTCGCAAAGGAATTGGCACTGGTTATTATGCCTTTATTAGAAAATTATCCTATTTCTCAGCAGATTAAAATTTTGAGTAATAAATACCCTATTCCTGATTATTCATTGGATCAATTCTTAGCGCTATTACTGAGCAATGAAAATTGTCCTAAAGTAATTCCCTGGACACGGGCAGTTGTTATTTATTCTGTTCAGCAAATTCGAATTCCGGCACTTGTAGAAAAGTTAAAAGAAATAAGTAGAAGTGAGGAAGCTTTATATGCAGAAACGGCCAACTATACCTTAGCAAGAGTAAAGCAAATTGAAGAAGAAAATCAGAATGATGATGGCACGCTATTAAGTCAAAAAGTGAGAGACAATATTAATATGGAAACTAAACTTTTAACAATCGAAAAAGTGATGGCACTAAAAACTACTGCCATTTTTAAGGAAACACCAGAGGATTTATTGGTTGATATTGCGGCCATTTTACAAGAACTAACCTTTATGGAGGGTAGTGAAATTGTGAAAAAATCTGAAATAGGAAACTGCATGTATATTATTTACTCTGGGTCGGTTCTTGTACATGATGGGGAAGTGAAATTGGCAGAATTAAAAGAAGGGAATTTCTTTGGAGAACTTGCTTTGTTAGATGCTGAACCTAGGTCTGCATCAGTAACAGCTCTTGAAGATAGCCTTTTGCTTAGGATTGATCAGGAAGCTTTCTACGAAATTATGGCTGACCGATCTGAAGTGATCCGAGAGATTATGAAAATACTTTGTGAGCGCTTAAGAAATCAGAATATTGAAGTTTCTAAACTAAGAGAAGAATTAAAATTGGTTAAATAAAAAGTTAATCTTAATGCTGTCCTACTCCTTTTTCACTTATGCATTATCCAATTTTTCATTCAGTTCATGTAGTTCGTCTTGTACTTCTTTGTAAAACATAAAATGAACAACTACTGAATTTTGATTGGAAAGGTCAGTGCTCATGGGTTCTTTTAGTTTATAATTTTATTTCGATAATTTCTTCTTTATGCTCCGGATTATTCCGCCCAAAATAGGTATGTTTTCATAGAACAGCTCCCCGGCATCAAAGTAGTCTCTTTGCTTAATTATTTTATCTTCTATTATAAGAACTGAAATACCTGATGCTTTAACATTCTTTATGGGTCTTTTTAATTTGAGGTTCATTTCCCAGCTTAAATAAGCTTTATTATCCACAATTGATTCATCCGTAAATAGAAATGAGCCTTCTATCAGATTGTCATTCAATTTTTGAAAATATTCTTTGAGGTTTTCAATACCTTTTATTTCGTGAATTGGGTCTTTAAATACTATATCAGCTGAATAGATTTCATTTAAAATAGAATTGTTTGAGAAATCTATTTGTGAGAAGTAATTCTTAAACTTTTCAATAATTATAGTTTTCATAATTATTCGGTAAATAGGCGGTAAATATTTTTAACCCGATAAGTTTTTATTCTTTTTTAGCAAGCTAATATAGTCTTTGGATTACTTCTCTACCTCTTCGTCTATTACTAATTAAAGTCGCTTTGTGAAACTTAAGCCAAGACCTACATTGCTCCCCCGAGTCGGAAAGCTATAGACATTCCAAGACAGCGATTTTTCTTTGGGTTTTTTGTTTGTTAATAAATTCCAACTACTTAATACCATGGTGGTTGTTCCTAGCCCAATGTTCAACAAAGACAGATTCCTTTGACCTGTATTTTGAGAGATTCCGTTTAAAGTCATTTCTACTTTAGGATAATTTAATGCACCAAGAGTTATTTGTCCTGCTCCTGAAATTAATCCTAAAATAGGAACTGTTTTATTGGTGGTTTCTTTAGCAATCTGAATTCCGTTTATCGTACTTAATGACAAATTCATTCCACTCATTAAAGACGAAGGAACTCCGTAAGCTGCTGAGATATTATTTACATTCTGGGAGTTAAGATATCCATATTGAGGTTGTATCATTGCACATTCTTCCTTTGAGAGCCCACTAGACTGAATCCAACTGTCAACTGTCTGGTCATTCATTGCTAATAAATACTCATATTTGAAGTTAGTATTTATTTCTTCCGCAATTTTTCTCCCAGCAGTTTGTTCAATCAAGTATCCAACAGCACAAATATTACCGTTTTTGTCAATAAAGCACGGTTTTCTTTGTTCAGGATAATCATAATTTCCAGGAAAAACTCCCGCTGTCCAATACTCTTTAAGCAAGTCAAGCATTTTAAGTCTATTTTCTTGTTGCTCATTCGTGAAATTGGAAACGTCTTTACTTCTCAAAACCTTCTCAACATATTTTAAATGTGTTTTAATTCTTAAATCCTCCTTTGTTTCTTTAGTTGGCAGGTTTTCGAAAGTTTCTAAAAAGCTAATATCGCCAATTACTGGGTTTACAGTCTGGTCAATTTCAATTGATTTTCTATTGCAACTAGACAAAATTGACAACAGGAAAATCGTCAGAATAAATTTTGATGCCTTCATATTTTTTGATTTTAATTGGTTCTTTTTAAGGTTCTAAGCAAACCTTAACACAATATAACCAAAAAATTAGTTAATTTAAAGCCCACCAAAAAAATAGCGTCAGTTTCCCAACGCTATTTTATCTATTCTTATGTCTAGACTCTAGGTTCTAGTATCTAGGTTCTACTTTCTGCTGTAATTCGGTGCTTCCCTTGTAACATGTACATCATGCGGATGGCTTTCAGCTACTCCTGCTGCTGTGATTTTTACAAATTTAGCTTCCTTTAATTGTTCAAGATTTCCAGCTCCACAATAGCCCATTCCAGCTTTTAGTCCGCCTATCATTTGGTGTAATACTTCTGATACCAACCCTTTAAATGGGACTCTTCCTGAAATACCTTCCGGCACTAATTTCTTGATATCATCTTCTGCATCCTGGAAGTAACGATCTTTACTTCCCATATTCATGGCCTCCACTGAGCCCATTCCTCGGTAAGATTTGAATTTTCTTCCTTCAAATAAAATCATTTCTCCTGGTGCTTCCTCTGTTCCCGCTAAAAGCGAACCTATCATTACGCTATCCGCACCACCGGCTAAAGCTTTTACTATATCACCTGAAAAACGAATACCTCCATCAGCAATAATCGGAACTCCAGTATCTTTTATAGCTTTATACGTTTCGTAAACTGCAGACAATTGAGGTGCGCCTACTCCGGCTACTACTCTGGTGGTACAAATACTACCCGGACCAACACCTACTTTTACGGCATCTGCGCCAGCAGCTACCAATGCTTTCGCGGCTTCAGGTGTAGCAATATTTCCTACTATCATTTCCAAATCAGGATATGCCTTCTTGATACGAGCGGCAGTGTCAATTACTCCTTTGCTATGCCCGTGTGCAGTATCGATGGTCACCACGTCTACTCCGGCCTTCACCAAGGCATCAATTCTTTCTTCGATATCTCCTGTCACTCCAATTGCCGCTCCTACTCTCAGCCTTCCGAATTCATCTTTACAGGCATTAGGCTTATCTTTTTTCTTAAGGATATCTTTATAAGTAATTAATCCCATCAAAATTCCCGACTTATTAATAATCGGCAATTTCTCAATTTTATACTCTTGCAATACTTCTTCTGCACCTTCTAAATTAATACCTTCTTCTGCAGTAATTAATTTATCGCTAGTCATTACTTTTTCAACCGATACTTTTCCGTCCTTCTGAAACCTTAAATCTCGGTTGGTTACAATGCCCAATAATTTTTTATTAGAATCTACTACCGGAATTCCTCCGATTTTATTTTCCCTCATGATTTTTAGCGCATCACCTACTGTGCTGTTGATGTGCAAAGTAATAGGATCTAAAATCATTCCACTCTGAGAACGCTTCACTTTTCTGACCTCCATAGCTTGTTGTTCGATGGTCATGTTTTTATGAATAAATCCAAGACCACCTTCTAGTGCAATGGCAATAGCTAAATGATGTTCCGTTACGGTATCCATAGCAGAGGAAACCAAAGGAATGTTAAGGGTTATATTTCTTGTTAGTTTTGTGGAAGTGTCAGTTTCTCTTGGTAATACTTCTGAATATCCAGGAAGCAATAATACGTCATCGTATGTTAAAGCTTCGTAAACGAATTTGGATGTGTCTAAGCTCATAATGCAAATAATTAGCTGTGATTATTTGCAGGGCAAAAGTACGAACATACTTTCATTATCGGAAATTTGTTGCTAATATTATTTTATTAAGAGCCCATAAATTTTATCTATATGAGTTTACCTCTTCTATTGCTTCTATCGGCTGTAGTTCTAATTGTAGCTTATTTCACTTATGGCCGGTTCATAAGTAAGAAATTTGATATTAAAAATGATAAACCCACGCCTGCTCATGCTCAGGCGGACGGTGTAGATTATATCCCGTCCAATAAATTAGTGGTTTTAGGTCATCATTTTGCTTCCATTGCAGGTGCAGGTCCAATAGTTGGTCCTATCATAGCGGTAACTTTTGGTTGGATTCCGGCCGTGATTTGGATTATAGTTGGTGGGATTTTTATAGGCGCAGTGCATGATGTTGGAAGTATGGTCGCTTCCTTAAGACATAAAGGAAAATCCATAGGTGTAATTATCCATCAATATATCGGCATGAGTGGAAAAAGGCTTTTTTTAATCTTTAGTTTTTCCACTTTAATTCTCATCATTGCTGTTTTTGCAGATATC
>NZ_JAGXGF010000200.1 GCF_024636815.1 Marivirga sp. | reverse complement strand
CCCCCATTTTTATCAGATTAAATTAATGAATGCCCAATTGACATTTAAAGAACAGGAAGTCTTATCGCTTTGTAAAAAAGGAATGAATTGTCAGGAAATTAGTGAAAAGCTATTTGTAACTGTGGAGACCATAAAAACCCACAGAAAAAAGATTATTAAGAAATTGGAGCTTCATGGTAAACAAGAGTTCAGAATATTTATAATGAATTTATTGGAAGAAGAATTGATGTTGCAACAGCAAAACTCACCCCAAAATTACCCCTTGGGGTGATTGATTAAGATTTTAGATTCCTCACCTTTGAAATGCGATCGCAAAGTAAATTTTTAACACTTTAAATAGTTAGAATTATGAAAAAGAATTTGATATTAATCATTTCATTCTTTATGTTTTTTGGCTTATTCAATCAAGCTTCAGCAGAATGTACTACGTCAATTGAATGTGGAGGGAATGAAACCATGGGATGTACAGGAGATTTCAATTGTTCTTCAAGTGATGATGATAAGTCTGTAACGTGTGATGGTGTTACTACTTCTTGTCCGTTTTCAAAAGAAAAAAAATCAATAGCTTAAAATCATTTAAATATAATAGATATGAAATTTAGAAAAACAATATTATTGGCTTGTTTAATACTTACTTTAATGAGTTTTGGAAAATTATTTGATGCGAATGCATGTACCGTATCGCAATCTTGTGGTGAAGGACAAGGTAGCGTAGGCTGCTCAGGTGAAAGTTCTTGTTCCAGTTCATATTATGATATGAGTGTTACTTGTGACGGTGTTACTTCAATGTGTCCAGCGCCATTGGCTAGACCTCCAAAATCTTTATATTAATTGATGAGTTTATGATTAAATTTTTAAATATTATTTTTATTGCCACATGTTTATTATCTCTAAATAGCTGTGGTAATAGTAACACTCCTCAGAAGAAAAAAATCAATCTTCAATTAGAAAAAGCCAAAGGAAAATTTTCTGATAGCTTATATGTTTATGATATAAGAAGCATGTTGATTGATGAGGGGAGCCTATATGTAGCGGAATATGAGAATGGAATAAAGCTGTTGGATACGGATTTAAATTTCAAATCTAATATTGGTAAACTGGGAGAGGGGCCTGAAGAGATATTTGTTACTCCTCAGATTCAACTTTTCGGAGATACACTTTATGCAATTTCTAGTAATAAGCGTGCCTTTATGAAATACTCAAAAGCTGGCGAATTTATTAGTGAGGTAAAATATGATAGAGATATTTATGACACCTCCTTTAAATATAAATTTATTGTTTCCGATAAAGGGGTATTTTTAAATAACAAAAATCTTGATTTTACTTTTTATAAACTATCTCATCAAGGTATGTTAATGGGTGGGGTTGCGTTCTCAGATTCCTATGATGATATTGATAAAGCTTATGTTACCAGCGGGGCACATCTTTTGAAATTTGAAGACAATATTCTTCATTTATCTGATAACAAAGCTGAAATACGAGTTTTTAATCAAAATGAAGAGGTGAAACGCATTGGTTTGAAGGATTTTAAGCCATTTAAAGAACGGTTAAAATTCGTTAAAGCTGGTGGTGAATTGGGAAGTACATCATATTATAATATGATACAGGATGCATATATTGATTCAGCTAATGACTTACTCTATATTTTATCAATAGCAGGAGTAAAGAGTCCAAGAAGTAATGCTATTAGTATTTTTGATCTGAATAAGGATTTTCAATTCCTAGGTAGCTTCAATTTAAAAGGAGATTGGTATAAAACCATAGCTGTTGAAAACGGTAAATTTTTTGTATTTAATTCTGTTGATAGCAAAATAGAAAAGTATAATATTGAGATTGAAAATATGTAAAGAGATTGGATTTCACATTTGTTCAGGAATCATATATTTCAAATTAATTATAACTAGGGGTGGTAATTAAATGTAAATTATCACCCCAAATCATTCAAAACCACCCTAAAACTAGTCCCTTCTCCACGAACACTTTCAAACTCAATATTACCTTCCAATTGCTCTACTAATGTCTTCACAATAGATAAGCCCAGGCCTGAGGTGCTTTCTCCAGCTGTGGGTTTATTGCTCATTTTCTGGAACTTGTGAAATAGTTTTGGCTGTTCTTCCTTTAAAATACCCATTCCCTCATCTTTCACTTCTATTTGAAGCTTATTTCCTTCTTGTGTGGCTTTAACATATACAGTACTGTCCTCATATGAAAATTTCAGTGCATTGGATATTAGGTTATCCATGATGCGTTGAAGCTTATCAGAATCTGTATGAAACGCCTTATCAATAGCTTCAATATTCTTTTCAATTTTTATGTTTTTAATTTTGGCAGCATCCTCATGTTTTTGAATTAATTCCTCAAAATAGGATTGGATATTTACCTTTTTAACTTCAGATTTTTGCTGAGATTCAATACGATAAAGTTGCAGCAAATCTTCTATTAATTGAACACCTTGTCCATTTGATTTCTCGAGCTTGTTTAGGTATTCTTGTTGCTCTTTGGTCAGATTTTCGGGCATTTTAATCAACTGAATCAATCCTTTATTATTATTCAATGGCGATTTTAAATCATGAGCCAATACGTGTATCAGCCCATTTTTTTCATCATGAATCCTTTTCAATTCATCATTATTATGAACAAGTTCTTGATTTCGTGCATTTAATTCTTTTGTTCTTTCTTCTACCGTCTTTTCCAATCGTTGATTTGATTCTTTTAGTGCCATGCTCAAATCTTGATTTTTGATATAGGTTTGATTCTGTCGATTGGCTAATATGATTACATGGCTAAACAGATAAAAGAAAATACCCAATGCAAAAATCATTTCTCCTACTATATGCGATTGATGAATGAGGATTTCTATTACGGTTACCGTAAAAAGTAGTATGAATCCAATTAAGGCCACCAAAACTTCTTTGTTTCCTTTTAAGCTTGCTTTAAAAATATAGTATAATATCCCAATTCCTGTGATTACGGTCACTATTTGCATAATTGGAACTAAATTAGAGTTGTAAACAATTGGTGTAAATAAGGTAATAACAGTAGCTGAAATTCCTATATAATAAGGGATATAGGCAAAGAATTTAGGGATAAATTCAGGGAAGAGGTAATATATAAAGCGTATGGTGAAAGCAAAAATAAGATAAAAACTGATCAGTTCTATCCTAGTACTTAACCACCATGGGAAATTCAAATATTCTATTAATAAGTATTCATTTACACTTAAAGTTCTCAGAATTGTAAATAAACAAACTAATGCGAAATAGGTATTCATCTTATTCCTCGTTCGGAAAAGGTTGGAGCCTAAATGATATAATCCCATAAAGAAGATAGAACCTATTAGGAAAAATGATAATGATATATTTTGTGCTCTATCCTCAAGTAAGAGGTCATTTTCTGCTATTTGGGGTGGTCTGGTCATTCCACCCTTTCGATAGTGATAATTAGAAATATGAAATACAATATCTAGAGTATCTGTATCTTCTGGTAAAGGATATATTCTATTGCGATAGTCTGGTTTGGCAGTATCTTCAGAGGTACCTAGCTTACCTACTTCTCCTGCTTCTTTTCCGTTTATGAATAATTTGTAGTTGGTGGTCATTACTTCACCATTTAATGCCAAATTTTCGAGCTTTTCTCTTAAAATTATTCTGACATAATAAGTGGCATAGCCGGTAGAAGGAAGTTCTTCTCCTCTGAATTCCATTCCTGTCCAGGTATGTGGAATTTCTGTATATACAGGTGAATCTAACTCTTGCATTTCTTTTGCAGTAAGGAGTTTGCCATATTCAAATTGCCATTCACCTTGAAGTAATACAATTTCTTCATTAAGGTCATCATCACGCAAATCGATTATACCTTTTTGCCCATAACCTAAAGAGGCTATACTGAATAATATAATTATAAAAATCGATGATAGTTGCTTCAACATAATTTCTTAGCCACAATAGTTTATCAAACCAATAACTATAATACAAATTTAAGGCTTCTTAAAATGATATGGGTTTGTATTTTGCTTCAAAAAGTACAAGACATGGGTTTTGCGACAGATTCAGGATAATTGAGATTCTGCGATGATTTGCTTATTTATAAATTGATTTAAAATTCTTTTTAATTTCCATGAATCAATGTTAATTAAAAATTAACATTGTGATTTCTTAGATGAAGCTGAAATTGGAATAATTATATATTGTGAACGTGAAAATTGAAAAGTGAATTTGATTTGTGCCTTATAGCTCAAAAATGACAAAAGCTAAGTAAAAATACTTAGAAAACTTTACGGATATTGTAAATCTCACCTTTGTAATATTTAGATGTATATACATACAAAGGTTGAAAGGCTTCAAATTTTAGAGAAAAATAGTAATTGCTTGGCTATTATTTATTTAACCAAATCAGTATGTAGACCACATTCTGTTTTGTTCATTCCATACCATCTACTTTCCCGCTCTTGCATATCCAAATCGAACTTTCGGGTGCACGGCTCACAGCCAATACTGAAATAGCCTTTAGTTTCAAGTGGATGCTCAGGCAATTGATTTTCCTTTCTATAGTCATGAATCATTTTAGAATTCCAGTCCAGCATTGGGTGAAGGCGAGTAGTTCCATGAGGTGCTGCTTGTTCCTCTTTCATGGCCGAGCGAGTCTTGCTTTGGTCGGCTCGCACACCATTAATCCATATGTCATTCTGCATTAAGACCGTATCCATGGGTTGGGTCTTGTTGAGATAGCAGCAATAATCGGGGTCGGAAGTAAAGAACATTTTTCCCTCAGCATCACGCTGCATGTTTTTAGGTGTGAGTGGTTTTAAGTCCACTAAATTAGTCAAGCCAAAGTCTGACATGATTTTATCTCGGAATGCAACAGTATCAGGAAAGTGGTAGCCAGTATTGATAAAGTAAACAGGAATATCAGCATCAATCTTGCTCAGCATGTGCAATAATACCAAACTGTGCGATTGAAAAGAAGAAGTAGTGAAATACTTCTTTCCTTCCGCTTGATATTGTTTGATTTTATGTTCTAGTTCCTTAAAATTCATATTTTTAGTATTCAGTACTGGGTAGTGAGTATTGAGATTTCAGCCAATAAAATTACTTTCCTTCAGGATTAATTGAGCGTTTTTTTAACTTACAACTTAAGACCTAAAACTTAAAACTCAATTTCAAATAACTTCTTCCGTTTTATTTCTCACTACTCACTACCCCATTACAAACTACGCAATTGTACTTCCCGGATTCACATTCGCTCCTGGCTGAACAAACTGCAAATTACCTTCTGAATCCTCTGCCATCAAGACCATTCCCTCCGAAACTTCTCCCATCATAGGTCTAGGTGCAAGGTTTACCAATACAGTGACTTGCTTGCCTACTACTTCCTCGGCTTTGAAATGCTTTGCTATTCCACTTAAGATAGTTCTTTTGTCCAAGCCAGTATCGATAGTCAGTTTTAAAAGTTTGTTCGATTTTTTTACCTTTTCTGCAGTCAAAACAGTTCCTACTCGCATATCCATTTTCATGAAATCATCGAATTTGATTTCCTCTTTCATTGGAGCAACATCAGGACTTCCACCTGCATTGGCTTTTTTTGCTTCTTCTAATTTATTGACTTGTTCTTCCACGGGTTTGTCTTCAATTTTTTCAAATAGTAATTCTGCTTCTTTGATTTGATGCCCTGCTTTCAATAAATCAGCACTTCCTGATAAATCCCATTCCAGTGCTTCAATATTCAACATCTTTCTCAACTTAGTTGCTGTAAATGGCAAGAATGGTTCACAAACGATGCTTAAATTAGCAGCAATCTGTAGTGCCAAATTCATTATGGTTTTAACCCTTTCTGGATTTTCTTTTTGTAATTTCCAAGGTTCTGTTTCTGCCAGATATTTATTTACCAAACGGGCAAATTCCATCATGGCAGCCATAGCTTCCCTAAATTTGTAATTCACAATTTTATCTTCAATCAAATCAGGATAGCCTTTCAATTCATCCAATATTTCCTGATCGTAATCAAACCATTCGCCTCTTTGCGGAACTTTCCCATTATAATACTTATGAGTAAGTACAATAGCTCTGTTAATGAAGTTACCGAAAATAGCTACCAACTCACTGTTGTTGCGAGTTTGAAAATCTTTCCAGGTAAATTCACTGTCTTTTGTCTCTGGAAGTGTTGCTGCCAACGCATATCTTAAAACATCTTCTTTGTCTGGGAATGCCTCCAAATATTCGTGCAACCAAACAGCCCAGTTTCTGCTAGTCGATAATTTATCTCCCTCTAAATTCAAAAATTCGTTGGCAGGCACATTTTCTGGCAATATATAATCTCCATGTGCATGCAAAATCACTGGGAATATAATGCAGTGAAATACAATATTATCCTTACCGATAAAATGAATTAAAGTACTGTCGTCTTTGGGGTCATCTTGTTTCTTCCAGAATTTCTCCCAATCATTTTCTGTGTCCTTTGCCCATTGTTTGGTGGCGGAGATATAACCGATAGGAGCATCCAACCAAACATACAATTTTTTACCTTCAGCTCCTTTCAACGGCACATCAACTCCCCAATCTAAATCACGAGTCATAGCTCTTGGCTGCAGACCTTGATTCAACCAGGAACTGCATTGTCCATAAACATTAGATTTCCATTTGCCTTTTTTGCCTTCAATCAACCATTGTTCCATCCACTCCTGGTACTTATCCAAAGGAAGAAACCAGTGTTTGGTGCTTTTTAT
>NZ_JAGXGF010000199.1 GCF_024636815.1 Marivirga sp. | reverse complement strand
GCACAAAACAGCGCACAAACCTAAGCCACCCTTGACAAACTTAAAATTTTATCATAGGACAACTACGCCTAAAAAAGGCAAAAAAAGAAAATAAATTACCTTTTGTCTGGTTTTTCAACATAGAAACTCAGGTTAATAATAAAATCACTTATTGGACCCTATATAATTATTAGCGATCACCACTTACAAATTAATAGAGACCATTTCAAAAAGGAAAAAATAGGTATTCAAAACATTCAATATTTAGAAATTAATGAAGGTCCCTTTTCAAGCTCTTACTTTTTGCTAAAGGATAGTGGAAAAGTGAAGATAAATCCTTACGCTCTCCGAAAAAAAGACAGATATTTTTTAATGGGTAAATTCTCCAAGAAAGAAAATACTGAGACTTGATTACTTTCTTATGTTTTTAAACCACATCAGAAACGAGAACACAAAAGTTTCCTCAAAAACATCCTGATAATGGTCGGTATGCCACACGACCATGGAGATTTTGTGAAAAAATGCCGTAGGCATGATCTTATGGTAACTTGCGAGTAATAAGCAAAACCCAAGCCCCGTAGGGGTGACCTTATTACCCCCCACTTAGAAATCAAACACTCTTCAACCTAAAGCTCAACACTATAGCCAATACCAATAAACTCATAAAAAAGATTATCTGTGCCGGTAAACCAAAGAGCTGAGCTACCACTCCAAAGCCTGCGGCTACTAGCGTAAATAAGCCGATGAAAGTATTCGCTACAGAAACATAAGTAGCTCGGTTATCATCAGGTGCATAATCCACCAAATAGGTTTTCCGGCTTAGCCTTGCCCCGCTATAGGCAATTCCATTGATAAAAAAGACAGGTAAAAATGCGAAAAAACCTAAATTCCAGTCAGAAGCAAAATAAAATAGCAAAGCAAAAACTCCTCCTCCTATTGCTATAAACGAAGAAATTCGCATCAAGCGAGTAGCGGATTGATCCGCTATTTTGCCCCAGAAAGGACTGCTTATTATATTGGCTAAACCATTTACTATAATTAAATAACCCAATAAACTCCATGTGGTATTATCAATATCTTTGGCTACCAACACATAGAAAGGTTGTAAAAGTGGAACTGCCATCAACAAAGCTCTCGTGAATAAAAAGTTTCTAAAATTGGTCTCGTCTTTAATGAGTTTGATTCCTGCTTTAACTTCCTGCAAAGGGTTTCTTCCCCCTTCAGTAGCTCCCTTTTCTTCTTTTATCATGAAAAATATAATGGATGCTATAAACCATAATAGAGAAGAAAATAAAAACAGGAACCCATATATAGACTTATCAGCTTCATTTTGAATAAAAAAGACTAAAACAACTCCAGCAATCAAGCTTAATATTCCGCCAAAAGTAGAACGGTAACTCAACATCTGCCCTCTTGTGTTCTTGGGGATGGTTTTAGCAATCACATCCTTATAAGCAACAGAAGCAACCCCACTAGCCACACTAAAAACAGCTAACAGAATTAGCAATACGATAGGAATTGTATCTTCATTACCATAAAAAATATGACCTGCGGCAGCCAGCCATGCAAAAGCCTGCACCAAAGCACTAACTGCCCAGAAGTATTTACGAACGGCAAAAGATCGGATTTTACCTGAAACCGCTAACTGTGGTAATAAAGAACCTGCATCTTTAACGGGCACCAAGGCACCAATCATAGCCGAAGAAGCTCCAAAGAAATCCATTATCCAGGCAAGCGTAAGATTAGGACTAATAATTTTCTCTGCTAGCTTGGTCAAAGTTCCATTGGCAATATTGAGGGTGAAGTTCTTTGGCACATTGGTACAAGCTTCTTCGGGAATAGCTTTGCAAGCTCTGGGCTCATCTTCCTCTGTTAAAAAATCATAAAATCGTTCTTTTAGTGCTGCCATAAATACTTATATATAAATCCTCCTTTTACCATTTGGAATTTAGCCCAAACCTGTCAGGTTTTTAGAAATTTTAGAGTTATAAAAATAGCACTTAACATTATGAATAATAAGGACAAACCTGACAGGTTTATTTTCTATTTTAAACTTGAGAAAGTAGTGCTAACTTTGCTTAAACTTAAATTTATAAAAAATGAGAGTAATAGGTGAGCTTCCCAACGATTTTTGTAAAATCAGTCTGTTCCAATGGAATGAAAAATATCTCGTGAAATTTGAATTAGGATTATACGAACAAACCTTTAAAATTGATGAATACGAAGTGGCAGATGTAGAAGAATTAAAAAGTCTGATTTCAGAGGGATTCATTAAAAAAGTGATGAAACGATTTGACGATATGCATACAGATTGGGGAGAAGTTGCTTTAAGCTAGTTCTAAAACTAAAACCACTTTTCAAGCTGTAAAAATTAAGATTGATCAACTGAAGACAAAAAATCTTCAATCATTTTTTTTCGATGATTGAAGATTTTCTGTTCTAAAGACTGGAAAAATATTAGTTAATAGCTATACCTCCCGTCATTCCTAGATGGACGGTACAAACATAATTGTCGAGTTCATCCGCTAAAGCTTGGGTTAAAGTAAAACTAAAGCTTGTACCACTAGTTTGGAAATCAACATCCATATCTCCCTCAAAATTTCCATCCACATCGTTCATACTTAAAAGAATGTTATCCTCAATATCTCTCAATGCAAATGGATGAGAACTTGCTCCAGTAACCGTTAACTCATAGCGTGTGCCAACAGTTAATTGCCATGTACTATTGTCTTCATTTAGTGTTGTAACATCCTCGTTACCATTTATTCCACTTACAAAATAAGCAGTTGACCCGGAATTCGCTACAGTCATTCCTACAATATTAATAGCACTATCATCCTGATCCTCAGTATCATCTACTACATCTTCCATCTCATCTTGACAGGAAACGAATACAATTACCATGGGTAGAAAGAATAAAATCTTTTTTAAATAATTCATAATACAAATCTTTAGAGTTTGATTTCATAAACAGTCAAACAACCAACTTTGTTGTAAAATCATTTCTATCTAATTTAATCTTACTCTATCAATTTCACAAATCCCTCAGCATAATTCTCACCTATCAGATTTGCTTCATCATTAAACTGAAAGTCACTTAAAACTTCGAAATCGATCGTATGAGGATTTTGAAATGCTTCCAATAAATCTAGATCGAAGGATAATTTATTAATTTGTCCTGAAAAGTTGATGTCTTGCTGAAAATTGAATACCTGAGGTTTTAGATTTATCTCCTTTCCAATATGTACCACAACACCTCTCCTATTCCCCAATTCATCTTGAAACTCTCCATCCATCCTGATAAATTTATAGCCCGTGGTCCAGTTCCAGGCCATATTATTGGATGGATCTAAATCTCCTACTATTTCTCCAGACAGATTCTCTTCTCCTACAACGCCAACATAAAATTGAATAGCCTTATACTTTTCGGATGGTATTTGGTTCAATTTTAAACTAAATTTATTTCCGTCAACTGGTTCGATTAAATGATAACTATCAGGAACCGCATACAATTCACCGTCCGACTTCATCAGCTTAACATCACTTATATAAGTTCTCCATAAACGCAATGAAAATTCATTTCCAGCATTATTTTGATAAATCTTTCCATATTCGAAATCCTCATTTCCAGCTTTATGAATAAATTCTAATTCTAAAGTGGTCGTTTCCTCTATATCATCCTGACATGCGAAGAATATAAAAGGTAACAGATAAAAAAGTGATTTAATTATTTTCATTTTCAAAAGGATTAGAGAATTTGGAGTTGCTAATAAATTCTTCGTCTGTCAACATATGCAAAAATGCCAGTATATCTTCCTTTTCCTGCTCACTTAAAAACAGTTGCGGCCTTTCACCGGAAGCCTGATTTTCATTGCTTCCTTCTATTATTAAAATATCTAAAGTACTACTTTGATGAATTCCATTATCATAGTGGTCAATCACTTCTTCTAAAGTTCGGAATCTACCATCATGCATATAAGGAGCAGTTAAAGCAATGTTTCTCAGGCTTGACGTTTTAAATCTGCCTTTATCGGTCGAATTTCCAGTTACGGCCATTAATCCCTCATCCATATTTTCATCATGGTCCAATCCGTTATTATGGAACCCCTGAAATTCATCAATTGCTCCTGAAGTTAAGGGACCTAAATGGCAATCGCCACAATTACCACCTCTCAGTTGACCTGGAATTGGGTGTGTGAAAAATAATTGTTCTCCCCTTTTTTCTGAGGGGGTAGGATTATATTCTCCTCTTAAATATTGATCATATTTGGAATTGGAAGATATCAAAGCTCTTTGAAACTGAGCTAAGGCTTTTCCAATCAACTCTTCAGTTATTTGATCCGTTTCGAATGCCTCCTGAAACAATCTATTATAACCTGCATCTTCCAATTTACGAATAGCATTATCAAAATTCTCATGCATTTCAATCGGATTTCTGATAGGCTCGGTGGATTGATCTTCCACGCTCTGCATCTTTCCATTCCATGTAAAATGCTCGGCCCAGAGCAAGTTTACTAATGACATAGTGCTCACTTGCCCAACTTGTCCGTCTATGCCAGGACTAAAAGCCTTTCCATCCGTAAATGCATTACTTTGTTGGTGACAACTAGCGCAAGACATACTATTATCACCTGATAATTTCTTTTCATAAAAAAGCATTCTTCCCAATTCAAAACCTTTAGTAGTCATGGGATTGTCTTCCGGGATACGTTCATTAAAACTGCCGAAATAAGCAGGGGCACTTAACTCAAAATCATCTTCAGGTGCGAATTCTCCATTCTTAGGATCGCAACCAAAGCTTATGAATATAATAAGTAGGAAAAAATAAATTAATCGCATTTTTCAGGCTTTACTAAAAATTATATGAACGATTATTAATATATATAAACAAACGTAAATTATATCAGAAAAAGTTTATATATTTTGAATTAAATTATTGAATGAAAGAATAAAAACCTAATTATTAAGATTTGATAACCATTAATATAAAAATGAACTCATATAATTTAATATTTTCTTAAATTCAAAAAAATCTTAATTATGAAAATTTTATACACACTTCTTGTTTCAGTTTTTATTTCAACCCTTTCTTTAGGACAAACACAAAAACCCCAAGACTTTTTGTCCAGCGACTTTCATCAGGAAAGAAGAGAGATTTTGAGAAATAAAATGCCTGAAAATTCTGTTGCCGTTTTCTTTTCCAATCCTATTCGTAACAGAGCTAATGATGTGAATTATAAATATCATCAAGATCCCAATTTTTATTATCTAACAGGTCACCGACAGCCACATGCACTATTGATGATATTTTCAGAAGAGCAAAATATTAAGGGTTCAACTTTTAATGAAATTGTATTTGTAAGAGGTAGAAACGCATTGGCAGAGCTTTATGATGGTGGAAGAATCAGTACTGCAGATGCCGTTAAAGATTTAAAGCTTGAAGTGGCATTTGAAACGCCTGAATTCAAAAATTTCCCCATTGATTTCTCAAAATTTGATCAGGTTTTATTCCACGATTTTCAGGATGATGTAAGAGAATCAAGAGAAGAAGGAGATTTATATGATTTGATTTCCCAATTTAAGCAAAAGGTAAATTACCCGGACGACAGCAAATTGGATATCACGCCCGAGCCACAAAAAAATAATTTAAATACTACACTTCTGGATGAATTATTACGCCCTATGCGCGGCATAAAAACAGAAGAAGAACTGGATCTATTAAGAAAAGCAGTGAAAATTTCAGCACTGGGACAAGCGGAAGTGATGCGAGCCATGCAGCCAGGTATGTCTGAGCTTGAAGTGCAGGGAATGCATGAGTTCATATACAAAAAATACAAAGCGGAATATGAAGGTTATCCAAGTATAGTGGGAGCAGGACATAATGGTTGTGTTTTACATTATATCGATAACTACAAGCCGGAAATTGAAGACGGGGAACTGATTTTAATGGATTTAGGCGCTGAATATCACGGTTATACTGCTGATGTTACCAGAACTATTCCTGTAAACGGGAAATTCACTAAAGAACAAAAAGCCATTTATGATTTAGTTTATGAAGCTCAGGAAGCAGGTATGGCCGTAGCAAAAGCGGGCGTTCCTTTTTCTAATATATTTGACACTACCTTAGCGGTAATCAATAAAGGTTTACTAGAATTGGGGATAGTCAAAAGTTTAAATGAAGAAGATTTAATAGATCCAGCAACTGGAAGACACCGCTATTATCCGCACGGCTGCTGCCACCATATTGGGCTTGATGTTCATGATTTAGGAGAATACGGCACATTAGAAGAAAATATGGTCATCACCATAGAGCCGGGAATCTATATTCCTGAAGGTAGCCCTTGCGATGAAAAATGGTGGGATATACCCGTTAGAATTGAAGATGATTATTTAATCAAAAAAGACGGTATTGAATTACTATCCGATGATGCCCCACGCAAAAGCAGTGAAATTGAAGAATTGATGAAACAAGAGAGTGCCTTTGGGCAGTTTAATTTTCCGGAATTGGAGGAAAAATAATCCATTATTTTGTAGGTATAAGGCATGCCTTATACCTACAAAATAGTTATACGCGTTGACAATAATTCAAGGGTTTTTTTGAATTAATCAGCCACCTTACCCATATGATCTTGCCATTTCACTAGGGTATATTTCTTAGTGCCTTTAGCATCTTTGAAGGTTATAAATCCAAATTCATAGCAAAAAAGATAAACATCCCCTTTCTTACTCTTCCAATAGTGAGTGAAATAGTTTGGATTGAAACCGTGATTAGTTAACACCTCTGT
>NZ_JAGXGF010000198.1 GCF_024636815.1 Marivirga sp. | reverse complement strand
CGGTTTGTGCAATGCATTTGCATCCACACCACCTGATAATATTTTACCAGAAGACGGGATAACTGTATTGTATGCTCGAGCTAAACGAGTAATAGAATCTAAAAGAATCACTACATCATGACCACATTCCACCATTCTTTTAGCTTTTTCCAATACCATGCTAGCCACTTTTACATGACGGTCTGCTTGTTCGTCAAAAGTAGAACTCACTACTTCTGCTTTTACAGAACGTGCCATATCCGTAACCTCTTCAGGACGCTCATCAATTAATAAAATCAATAAATAAGCTTCAGGATGGTTTTCAGCCATAGCATTAGCCACCTCTTTCAATAGCTCTGTTTTACCTGTTTTAGGCTGAGCTACAATCATCCCTCTTTGTCCTTTTCCAATAGGAGCAAAAAGATCTAGAATACGAGTGGAATATTTGTTTGGCTTAGTACTTAAATTGAATTTTTCCTCAGGGAAAAGCGGAGTTAAGTATTCAAAAGGAACTCTATCTCTGATTTCCTCAGTAGTTTTTCCATTTACGGAAGAAACTCTTAATAAAGCGAAATATTTTTCACCTTCTTTTGGTGGCCTGATTTGACCTTTAACAGTATCTCCAGTTTTTAAACCAAATAATTTGATTTGAGATGGAGAAACATAAATATCATCTGGACTTGCAAGGTAGTTGTAGTCGGAAGAACGCAAGAAACCATATCCGTCTTGCATCATTTCTAATACGCCTTCATTTTCTATGATGCCATCAAAATCTTTGATGTCAGCTTTTTTCGAACGATTATCATTCCTTTCTGCTCTTGGCGGTCTATCACCTTTATCATTCGGACGCTCAGTTCTTTCGGGTCTGGGCCTTTTGTCTTTAGGAGCTGGGCGAGGCTTGCGCTCTTGCTTATCGTCTGCCTCAGCTTGCGGTTTAGAGTCTGCTTGAGAATTAGAGGAAGCATCTTCAGTCTTTTTCTCAGGCTTTGTTTCAGCTCTTTCCTCCTTTTTAGGAGCTTTTGCTTCAGCAGTTTCCTCTTTTTTCTCTGGAGCTTTTGCTCTTGGAGCATTTTCTTTTTTAGGTGCCGGTGCTGATTTAGGAGTAGATTTTTCTTCTTCCTTTTTTGGTAAATCACTTTCAGGTAAAAGTGCTTGTTGATCCAAAATTTTGTAAATCAGTTCTTTCTTCGGCAATTTCTTGTACTGAGATACTCCCAGTTTTTCTGCTATTTCTTTAAGTTCAGAAAGTAGCTTTAAGTTTAATTCTTCAATGTTATACATAAAGGGACTTTTACTTGTTCAGGATTTGAGACCCTGATTCTGTTGGTATGATAAATTTGATATTATGTTTTGGATTTTTTTGAATGAGACATTTGAATTTTGCCTCAGTTTCTTTTTAGATAATACAATGATATGCTAAGCATTTTTAATTGTCAAGCAAATTAAGAAATATAAAATAGAAATTGTCATTTAAGATGAGATTCTGTTTATAATACCGTTAAAAATAGCTTATTTTGCCAAAAATTTCGAAAAATGTTACAAGTTGCAAATTTGCGTGAAGATAAAGCCAAAGCAATCAAAGGCTTATTGAAAAGAAATATCGAAAATGCTGAATCTCTGATTGATGGGGTAATTGCTTTAGATAATAGAAGGAAAGCTTTACAGACTGAACTAGATTCAGTTTTGGCGGAATCAAATCAAATTTCCAAAAGCATTGGCATTTTGATGAAAGAAGGTAAGAAAGATGAAGCAGAAGAAGTAAAAACTAAAACTGCTGAATTAAAGCAACGCGGCAAAATCTTGCAGGAAGAATCCCAAGAGATTGAAAAAGAATTGACAGAAAGTCTCTATCAAATCCCTAATGTTCCGCATGAAGATGTGAAAAAAGGAAAAGGTGAAGATGATAATGAAATTATTTCTGAACATGGAGAAAAGCCTAATTTATATGCTGGTAAAAAACCACATTGGGATTTAATAAAGGATTATGACATCATCGACTTCGATTTAGGTATAAAAATCACAGGTGCAGGATTTCCTGTTTATAAAGGGAAAGGCGCAAGAATGCAGCGCGCTTTATTGAATTTCTTTTTGGATGAAGCTGAAAAGCAGGGGTTCAAAGAAATTCAGCCACCTATAGTAGTAAATGAAGCTTCAGGGATCGGAACTGGGCAATTACCAGATAAGGAAGGTCAGATGTATCATATTGAGGATACAGATTTATATTTGATTCCTACAGCAGAAGTGCCCATTACTAATCTCCTAAGAGATGAAATTATTAATGAAGAGGATTTACCTATTAAATTGACTGCCTATACACCTTGTTTCCGGAAAGAAGCAGGTTCTTGGGGAGCACACGTAAGAGGGTTAAATCGTTTACATCAATTTGATAAGGTGGAAATTGTTCAAGTTCAGCATCCTGACAAATCATATCAGGCATTGGAAGAAATGAATAATTATATTCAAAGCTTACTGACTAAATTAGAATTGCCTTATAGAGTATTAAGGTTATGCGGTGGTGATTTAGGATTTACTGCCGCCTTAACTTATGATATGGAAGTTTGGTCTGCAGCTCAGGAAAAATGGTTGGAGGTTAGCTCGGTTTCTAATTTTGAAACTTATCAGTCCAATCGATTAAAATTGCGTTATAAAGATGCCGATAAGAAAAAGCACTTATTACATACATTAAATGGTAGTGCATTGGCATTTCCAAGAATTTTAGCAGCCATTTTGGAAAACAATCAAACCGAAAAAGGGATTCGAGTACCCAAGGCGTTGCAATCCTATACTGGATTTGAATGGATTGATTAAAATACGGCTGACTTAATACCTCTCCAAACCTGTCAGGTTTCAATTGCCAATTTCTACTAAACATTTATTTTTTGTAGATTAAAATTTTGGTAAAACCTGACAGGTCTTTTCCTCTCCCCTTCCTAAATTAGATTTAAAGCTTTCTAATAAAATACCCAATTCTCAAAACCTTAGCTACACTTCACGTATTAATTAAGATATTAAATACCATTCAGAAATAAACTAAGATGCAAAATATAGATGTTTTAATAATCGGTGGAGGACCAATTGGCTTGGCATGTGGAATAAAAGCGGAGTCTGACGGCTTGTCTTATGTTATTGTGGATAAAGGCACTTTAGTGAACTCACTCTATCATTATCCATACGGCATGACTTTTTTTAGTACTTCCGATAAATTGGAAATTGGAGGTGTACCCTTTATTTCTCATAATCCGAAGCCAACTAGAATGGAAGCTTTGGAATATTATAGGAGAGTAGCAAGTTCTCATAAACTCAATACTTCTTTATACAATTCTGTTCATAAGGTGGAGAAAAATGAAAACGGTTTTCGAGTAAATACTGATAAATTTGATTTGCAGACAGAGAATGTTATTGTAGCCACAGGTTTTTATGATTTACCTCATAAGTTAGGAATTCCCGGTGAGGATTTGCCAAAAGTAACTCATTACTATAAAGAAGCTCATCCTTATTATGATATGAAGTTGGCTATTGTTGGAGCAGCCAATTCTGCTGTAGATGCTGCTTTGGAGTGCTTTAGAAAAGGTGCAAAGGAAGTCACAATGGTGATTCGGGAAGAAGAAATACGTAAAACTGTGAAATATTGGGTGAAACCTGATATAGAAAATAGAATTAAAGAAGGCAGCATAAAAGCGTATTTCGAAAGTGAGATTACTGCTATTAGAGAAAATGAAATAGACATCAAAAGCCCCGAGGGAAATATCACAATAGAAAATGATTTTGTATTAGCTATGACGGGCTATGAACCTAATTATGATTTCTTAAACAAGATGGGAGTTGAAAAAAGAGCTGAACCACCTTTTGCTCCAGTATATGATGCTGAAAGTATGGAAACCAATGTAGAGGGCATTTATTTAGCAGGCGTAATTTGTGGTGGCATGGAAACCAACAAATGGTTTATAGAAAACAGTAGGGTTCATGCTGATATGATAATGGATCATATTAAAAGTAAGCGGATGATAGTGAAATAGGAATTTCATTTTTATAAAAAATTCAGCATAGTAAAATTATATTAAAATCTTATTTGTTATAAAGCTAAAGCAACTACTTTAGTGTTTGAATGAAAATCCTTTACATCCATCAATATTTCAAAACTCCTGATGAGGGTGGTGCCAATCGCTCTTATTTTATGGCTCAGGCTTTAAAAGCTAAAGGTCATGAGGTAGAAATGTTAACGGCACATAATGACAACAAGCCTGCTTCCAGGATACTGGATGGATTACAGGTGCATTATTTACCAGTTCGATATGAAAACCAATTTGGTTTTTTTAAAAGAATAAAAGCATTTCTTTATTTTATCATACTGTGTAAAAGCTTTATTAGAAAGCAGAATGGTTATGATAAGATAATCGTGACCAGCACACCGCTTACTGTAGGCTTTATAGCTTTATGGGCTCAAAAAAAGTTTGATATTCCCTATATTTTTGAAGTTAGAGATTTATGGCCGGAAGCTCCAATCCAAATGGGAGTTATTAAGAATCCATTACTTAAACTATGGCTAGAAAAACAGGAATTAAAATTTTACAAAAATACGGAAAGAGTTATTGCACTTTCTCCCGGAATGCGAAATCATATTGAAAAAAGAGCTCCGAGTGTTAAAGTAGAGTTGATTCCCAATGTTGCAGATTGCGATTTCTTTGAACGAGTAGAGGAAAAAGATGAAGATTTAGTTTTGCAATATGGAGTAAAAAATAAATTTGTCGTGAGCTATTTTGGTGCTGTTGGTCCTGTTAATGATCTGATGAGCTTAATAAAGTGTGCAGAGTTAAGTATGGATTTACCGATTCGTTTTCTCATTATGGGTGAAGGCTCCAGCTTGCCGGAAATCAAGAAATATGTGGCCAAAAACCAGCTAAAAAATATCTTTTTTATTCCTTACGGCACTAAAGAAGAAGTGAAGGATGTCATGAATGTAACCGATGCTTGTTATGTTTCATTTCTTCATAAACCAGTTTTAAGAACAAACTCTCCTAATAAATTTTTTGATGCCATTGCATCTGGGAAATTGATAATCACCAATATTCAAGGCTGGATTAGAGGGTTGGTAGAAAAGCGGCATATCGGTTTTTTTGCAGATTCTGATTTTCCGGCCGAGTTTGGAGAAAAAATTAAGCCGTTCATAGAATCATCTGAATTATTAAGGAAATATCAAAAAGCATCTAGAGACACAGCAGAGCAGTTTTTCAGCAGAAAAGAATTAAGCCACCACTTTGTACAAGCAATCGAAGGGAAAAATTATCAGCATGAAGCTGAAATTCGTTCCATTTTTAGTTTGAGTGCTTGATTAATATTCCTTTAAACTTTCAATTATCAAATCATGCAATTCATCAAATGCTTCTAAGCTTAAGTCCTCTCCATTGTCATGTATATCGTGATAAGATTGTTTTCCACCTAAGGTGTAAATAAACACAGCTGGAATTCCAATTCTGTCGAATAAACAATGATCACTATTGCATGCCTCTCCTCTTGCTTTAATTTCTACTATTCTGTCATCATTTAATTCTTGAATTAAATTAAAATAGCGATTATGCTTTTTGGCATTCACCATGGTAATACCTTCATCACCTGTTCCCACCATGTCCAGATTTACCAGTATTTTGACTTTTCTCAAATCAAATAGTGCATTTTCAATAAAATAATAACTGCCGAGCAAACCGATTTCTTCAGCTGTGGTAAAAAGAAAATAGATATCGAATTTTGGCTGATTTTGACCGTAATATTTTGCTAAAGCTAAAAGCATAGCCACACCTGAGGCATTATCATTTGCCCCTCTGAAAATTGCATTTCCCATTTGGCCCAAATGATCATAATGCGCAGAAAACATAATGATAGAATCACTTCTTTCTCCTGATACCTTTCCAATTACATTTGATGAGCGAAAATTTGAAATGAACTCCGCTTCATTAGAGGCACTAATTTCAGCTCCTTTTTTTAAGGGATCTTTTATGTATAAAACAATATTATCAGATTGTTTGGATGATGGAAACCAACTCCATTTAGTGCTGTCCTGTATGATTAATAAATTTCCCTTTGCTTTAGAGTCAAATAGAAAAGATTGTGTTAGTTCATTAATTTCATTGGCATTGTCCTTCGTTTTTTCAATATAGAAAATTTGATTTTTGGTTCTTTTTGGAATTGAAAAGCTAGTAGATATATTCTGAATCTCACCTTTTATTTTAATAGGGGCTGAAGCAGAATGATAAAGGAAATCTTTACCTGCTCCGTAGATTTTAATTGTATTTTGATTTTCTACTGAAAACTGAACAGTACCTGGAAAAGTATTGACAGGATAGGATAATCCTTGTTCGAATCCATTTTCACCGCCAGCTTTTACATTAAATTGCAATAGCTTCTCAATAATAAAATCCGCAGCTTTGTCTTGCCCATCGTTAGTAAAACCTCTACCAGCCAAAGAATCAGAGGTTAAAATGGAAAGGTGTTCACGTGCTATATTACTTTGACTTACAGCAAGAGAGATATTGAATAGAAAAAATAGAATGAAAAGAAATCGCATTTAGTTACAGCTTAATTCAAAATTTAATTGTGGGCGAATATCCATCTTTTCTGCCTTTTTTAAAATATTGCAGGCTTCCTTTTTATTATCCAACTGATAATAACATTCAATCAAATACTGATAGGCTATTTTTTTTTCCGGCTTGAAAAAGATGACCCACTCCAATAATTTAGATGCTTGACGGTAATCTCCTTGTTCATAAAGAATTTCAGCTGCATTAAAATATATTGATTTATAACTCTCAGGCGTTCTTTCTGCAGATACTAATAAGCGATAGGCATTACCATATATGCTTTTAAATTCATTTAGGATATTAGATAGCCCCATTTGATAATACTGCATGGCTACTTCATTGTCATTCAATTCGTCTTTGTAAATCTCCCCAATTAGAGATATCATACGCATTCGTTTATAGTTATTATTCATTAATCGGCTTAATATAAACACTGCTTTATTAGGTTCATTTAAATTTCTATAGCAGACCGCCAGTCTATATTGCATGTCAGGATTTTGACTTTGACTATATTCCATAAAGAATAAATAACCCCAAAGAGCATCCTGAAAGGCCTTGTTTTTATAGTCGATATCAGCCTGATCTCTTCGAAAATTCAAATAATCAATTTCATATCGTTTAATGGCATTGTATTCACTATTGGATGATTTGATATCATCAATAAAATTCAATGCGGCTTGAACTTTTCCAGAATAATATAGACTATCAGCATATTTCACCTTTTCATCGAACTGGCTGATCATTTTTTGAAGTTTTCTCTCCTGAAAAAAATCATTTAAGCTAACTGTAATATAAACCAGTATAGCTATGGATGCTACTATACCTAAAGCATAATATGTTCCTTTTCTTTCTAGGCTGGCATCTTTTACTGGTCTATAAACCGGTGGTCTATAAGTGTAATTTTGATATGGGTTCTTATAGGCTCTTTGTCTATTTTCGTGTGCACGAATGCTTGCTCTTTTAGCATTTAGTCGTATTTGAGCCAATTTCAGGTCATATTTTTGTCTTAAATCACGATTACTCAAGACTGCATAAGCAGTGGAAATTATTTTGAACTTCTCCTCTGCGGCTGGTGATGAATTAATATCAGGATGGTATGCCTTTGCTAGCTTTTTGTAGGCAGACTTTATCTCAGACAAGGTCGCCATCTCACTTAAACCTAATATTTGATAGTAATTTTCCATTCAGAAGAAAATAATTGAACAATGCTTAAACAAACATAACAATTATTTATTGCTATTTTAGTTCCATTAAATGTATAAACAATGGCCTATTTCAGTAATAATTTTATAAATTTTTTCGAAGAACTGGAGAAAAACAATAATAAAGAGTGGTTTGACGAGAATAGGAGAAGATACAATAAATTGCAATTCGATTGCTTTGTTTGCTTATAAAAGCAGCTATGAGACTTACAGCAAATTATTCCGAACCTTCCTGAAGGAACGGTATTACACTTGCATATTTTTATTGAATCACTTCTTTATGTTTATTTTCATAATAAATTTAAGGTTACGAGGAAAATAACATTTGTAGTCATCACATGCCTGATAGTACAATTTTCCATTAATAGAAAACACCTCCTTTTCTCCCGGTTTTATAATCTTGACCGGAACATTAATTTCAAGTATGTCTTTATAAACAGACCAAGTGGTTTTTTGTCCTTTCATTTTAAATTCAACAGTCTTTGGAAAAACCGGATCACCCAGTTTCAGGCTATCCAGTACATCAAAAGATAGGACAGTAGGAATAAGATTTTCATCTTTCACTTGGCTTGCCTGAATATGATAGCCCTCTTTGATTAAAAAAGAAAGCGAAATATACTGCTGCTCACCTGCTTCAACAAAATATTCCGGTGCTTTGTGCAATTGAACAAATGATGGATTTTGTGCATAGATCAATGTGTTTGCTTGAAACAATAGGACAAGCCAAATCATCAAAACATTATTCTGCAGCAAGCAATTCATCGAGTTCTGCTTTTAATTTCACCAGTTTAGCATCGAAGTTTTGGGAATCCAACAAGGAAAAGAATTGAATCTTTCCCTCTTGGTCAATCAGTATATTAGATGCCAGCATAACCTCATCCCGCGCAAGATCGGGCAGAACATTGTCAGGCGCAAAACTCGCTGCTACAGACCCGTCTGAATCTAATAAAACCGGGAATGTGAGGTTGAATCGGTCTTTCAACTTATTTTGAACTAATTCCTTGGGTTCTTTTACATCAATAACAAGTACCTTTACATTCTTATTCTTATAATCTTGCTTGAGTTGTTCCAAATGTGGTGCCTCTGCATTACAAAATGGACACCAGGTTGTAGCGATATGAAGTACCAAGAAACTTCCTTTATAGGATTCCGAACTTACCAAATTCCCTTTCAGATCAGGGAGTGTGAATTCAGGTGCCATCTTACCTTCGATGGAGGATCCATCTTTGTTTTGTGCATGTATATTATTGCTAACCAGCCAAGCAGATAATAATAGTATGCTATATAACAGTCGGAAAATTTTTCTATTGAAAATCATGTCTTTAAAGTTTATATTCTAATCAATGATTAAAACAATATCGGAAGAAGATTTGAAGACTGCAAATTTAAATTACGTTTCATTCTGATTTTCAACTAGATACAGTTTACATATACAAGATTACAGCATTATTCCCTGCCCCTATTAGCTATACTATTCAGGTTGAATAAAAAATCAATGATTATATAAGAAAACATACTCGTTAAAAAGCTTATATTTTTTACTTTTGTGCTCAGATGGAAAACAGAATGAATCAATTAAAACATATAGCCATAGCTGGGAATATTGGTGCCGGCAAAACCACATTAGCCAATAAGTTATCACATCATTATGGTTGGAGAACTGAGTTTGAGGCTGTTGAGGATAATCCCTATTTAGTGGATTTTTATAGTGATATGAAACAATGGGCTTTCCATCTACAGGTGTATTTTTTGAATAGTCGTTTAAAACAAGTAAAGAGAATAAGAGAAAGTGAGCATACTGTAGTTCAGGATCGCTCCATTTACGAAGATTGTTATGTCTTTGCTAAAAACCTTCATGAACAAGGCAATATGTCTGATCGTGATTACCATAATTATTTGGAATTATTTGATTCAATGTCGCCAGTAATCACTCCACCTGATTTGTTGATTTATTTGCGTGCTGATATCCCAAAATTAGTAGGACAAATAGAAAAAAGAGGCAGAGATTATGAAGAAACCATCAGAATTGATTATCTGAAAAATCTAAATAAACATTATGAGGCTTGGGTAAAGCAATATGATATTGGGAAACTTATTATTATTGATGTTAATCAACTGGATTATTTAAATAACGTAGAAGATTTTGCTTTAATTGTTAGTAAAATTGATACGGAAGTGCACGGACTTTTCTCAAGTCATTAAGCTATTTTATAATGTAGCCTCCACTATTATTGATACCTTTAGGAAATAATCCATTTTGTAATTATTACAGTTTTATGTTGAAAATAGGAATCATAAGAGAAGACAAAATACCGGTAGATAAACGATCTCCTTTAACTCCGGCTCAATGCCAATTGGTGGCAGATCAATTTAAGGTTGATGTGAAAGTTCAAAAAAGTGATGTAAGGGTTTTTCAACCTGAAGAATACTCACAACATAAAATTGAAATGGTGGATGATATCAATGACGCTGATATTCTTTTAGGTGTAAAAGAAGTGCCGCTTGAAAAGTTAATTTCTGAAAAAACCTATTTCTTTTTCTCTCATACTATTAAAGAGCAGGAATATAATCGCGAGCTTTTACAAGCTATTCTGAAAAAAAAGATTAATCTCGTAGATTATGAATGTTTACTAGATTCTAAAACTAATCAGCGAATTGTAGCTTTTGGTCGTTTTGCAGGAATCGTTGGAGCATATAATACGATCTGGACATTTGGTCAGCGATATAACCTTTTCAATATTAGAAGAGCACATGAATGCTTTGATTTGGCTGATATGAAAACAGAATTTAAAAAAGTGGAACTTCCTGCTATCAAAATAGCTATTACAGGTGGCGGAAGAGTTGCAAAAGGAGCCATGGAAGTCATGTTTGGTATGGATATTTTACAGGTTTCACCTTATGAGTTTTTAAATGAAAGGTTTGATCGGCCTGTTTTTGCTCAGTTAAGTAGTCACACTTACCATAAGAAAAAGGATGGTAGTTTATTCAATAGAGACGAGTTCTATGATAACCCTGGTCTTTACGAGGGCGACTTCCTTAAATATACTAAAGTTGCAGATATGCTAATTGCAGGCGCTTTTTGGGATCCACGTGCTCCTGTTCTTTTTACAAAAGAAGATGCTATGCGTCCTGAATTTAAAACAAGGATTATTGGAGATATAACTTGTGACATTGAAGGTTCCATTCCGAGTACGAAAAAGCCTGCTACGGTAGAAGATCCTGTGTATGATTACGATCCAACTACTGATACTATTCAACCAGAATTCAGTGAGGAGAGTAATATAACGGTTATGGCAGTGGACAATTTACCTTGTGAGCTTCCAAGAGATGCTTCTGAAAGCTTTGGTCATGAGCTAATTGAGAATGTATTACCCCATCTTTTAGGAGATGATAAGGAAGATGTTATCAAAAATGCAACTATTGCTCAAAATGGTAAATTGACAGAAAGGTTTAGCTATTTACAAGGATTTGTTGATGGGCAGTAAATAGCCATGATAGCTAAAAACAAAAAGCCTTTCAAAATTAATTTGAAAGGCTTTTTTACTCATATATTTTCTAATTTATTATGCTAAAGCTTCTTCGGGATTATCTTCATATTCAGATACAGGAATACAGCTGCACATCAAGTTTCTATCTCCATAAGCACTGTCAATTCGGCTGACACTCGGCCAGAATTTGCTTTGACGAACTGATTCTAATGGGAATACTGCTTTCTCTCTTGAGTAAGGCAATTCCCACTTTTCAGCTAATGCAACTGACATTGTATGAGGCGCATTTTTCAACACATTTTGCTCAGCATCTGCTTTTCCATCTGCTATTTCTTGAATTTCTTTTCGAATAGAAATCATGGCGGTACAGAATTTATCTAATTCCATTTTACTTTCACTTTCAGTAGGCTCAATCATCATCGTGCCTGGAACAGGGAAAGAAACGGTAGGAGAATGATATCCATAATCCATTAATCGTTTAGCTATATCCTCTACTTCAACGCCAAAATCTTTGAAAGCACGACAGTCAATAATCATTTCATGCGCAGCGCGTCCTTTCTGATTAGTGTAAAGCACAGGATAACTATCCGCTAATGTTTCTTTAATGTAATTGGCATTTAATATGGCTAATTGTGTAGCCTTCTTAAGCCCTTGGCTACCCATCATAGAAATGTAAGCATAACTAATTGCTAGGATGCTTGCACTACCCCAAGGTGCCGCAGAAATAGCTGTAATAGCTTGGTTCCCACCTGTCGGTACTAAAGGATTGCCCGGCAAGAAATCTTCTAAGTGTTCTGCAACACAAATTGGTCCCATACCTGGTCCTCCACCACCGTGAGGAATACAGAATGTTTTATGTAAGTTCAAATGGCAGACATCAGCTCCGATATTTGCTGGAGATGTTAGGCCAACCTGAGCATTCATATTAGCACCATCCATATAAACTTGTCCACCATTATCATGAACTATTTGACAGATTTCTTGAATACTTTCCTCAAAAACTCCGTGAGTAGAAGGATAAGTCACCATTAAAGCAGCCAAGTTATTTTTATACTCTTCAGCCTTAGCTTTTAAATCATCTAAATCAATGTTTCCTTGGTCATCACACTTGGTAATGATCACTTTCATACCTGCCATTACTGCACTTGCCGGGTTTGTTCCGTGTGCAGATGAAGGAACTATAGTGACATTTCTATGATCATCTCCTCTGCTTTGGTGATAGGCTCTGATAACCATCAAACCTGCATACTCACCTTGAGCTCCTGAGTTTGGCTGTAGAGATGTTGCTGCAAATCCAGTGATTTCAGTCAGCATATTCTCCAGTTTGATGAACATTTCCCTGTATCCTAAAGCTTGCTCTTTTGGTGCGTAAGGGTGAATATACGCCATTTCTGGCCATGTGATTGGAATCATTTCTGCAGTTGCATTCAATTTCATGGTGCATGAGCCCAAAGAAATCATAGAATGAACCAATGATAGATCTTTATTTTCCAATCTTTTAATGTAGCGCAACATTTCGTGCTCAGCATGGAACTGATTAAAAATCGGATGCTCCATAAACCTGCTATCACGTATCAATTGCTTTGGCCAGTCTAATTCTAATGAATCAACTTTATCCTCAACAGAATACTTATTAGCATCTTCATCAACTACCAACGCAAAAATTTCAATCAATTCTTTTATATCATGAATACGAGTTGTTTCATTTAAAGCAATTGAAACTGTATGGGTTCCAGTTAAATTAAGATTGATTTGTCTCTCATATAAAATAGAATGCAGTTTTTCTCTTAATTTTTCTGACTCAAGCTGAACTGTGATGGTATCGAAGAAATTTTTGTTAGATACTTCATATCCTAAGGCTTTCACTCCATTAGCTAATAATTTAGCTAGAGAATGAGTTCTTACTGCAATTTTTTTCAATCCAACAGGTCCGTGATAAACAGCAAACATTCCTGACATGATGGCTAGTAAAACCTGAGCAGTGCAAATATTAGAAGTTGCTTTTTCCTTTTTAATATGTTGCTCTCTGGTTTGAAGCGCCATTCTGTAGGCTTTGTTACCTTTTTTATCAACAGAAACTCCAATGATTCTACCTGGCACTTGTCTTTTATAGGCCTCTTTAGTTGCAAAATAAGCTGCATGTGGACCACCATAACCTAATGGGATTCCAAATCGCTGTGATGTTCCTACCACACAATCAGCCCCCATTTCACCTGGAGGTGTTACTAAGGTTAATGCTAATAAATCAGCACCTACAGTAGAATGAATATTATATTCTGTAGCAGCTTCAATGATTGGTTTTAAATCATTGATTTCACCTTTTAAGTTTATTTGTTGAGCGTAAAATCCAAAAATATCTGAATCAGTTACGTCTAATTGTGATAAATTAGCAAATCTTAACTCGATTCCCATCGGATTAGCCCTTGTTTTTAGAATATCAATGGTTTGTGGAAATGTATTTTCATCAACAAAGAATACTTTAGCCGACTTTTTCTTGCCTTTTCTTAATCCATAGAACATACTCATCGCCTCAGCGGCTGCAGTTCCTTCATCTAACAAAGATGCATTGGCAATTTCCATTCCTGTCAAATCAATGACCATGGTTTGAAAATTGATTAATGCTTCTAATCTTCCTTGAGCGATTTCAGCCTGGTACGGAGTGTAAGCAGTGTACCAACCCGGGTTTTCTAAAATATTTCTTTGAATCACTCCTGGAGTATGAGTATTGTAATATCCTAATCCGATATAAGACCTAAAGATTTGATTTTTTTGAGCAATTTCCTTGAACGACTCTAAAAATTCAAACTCAGTTTGTGCTTCAGGGAGGTTTAAATCCTTCTTAAGCTGTATTGCTTTTGGGATGGTTTCATCAATAAGATGTTCCAAAGAATCGGCTTTTACCGTTTTCAGCATCTCTGATATTTGCTGATTATCCGGTGCATTATGCCTCACATCAAATCTTTCTTGGTACAGAGGGTTTAATTTCATAATATTAGAAAGTATCTTTAATAAATATTTTGGATATTCACGGACTGTTTCGTGCCACAAAAGTACAATATATTATTTAGGATTTTTGTTCACATAACAGTAAAAAATTTAAATAAATTTACCTTAAACCCTTAATTATGAAGACTTTTTTCTCAACTCTAGTCATGACTTTGTTGGCTGTTAGTTTGCTATCTGGCCAGGTAATGGAAAAGCAAGCAAGAAAGTATGCTAAAACTATTATAGATGACGATTTAACAAGACATTTAACATTATTGGCCTCCGATTCTTTAGAAGGAAGAGAAACTGGGAAAAAAGGTCAGAAAATGGCTGCAGAATATATTAAAAATCATTTTGAGTCTTTAGGTTTACAGGCACCAGTTGATGGTTCTTACTTCCAAAAATTCAATTTATATCAAACCTACAGAGGAGAGGCTGAAATGGTAGTAAATGGGAAAACCATTAAAAACCTAGACCAAATGGTTTATTGGGCGAATGTTCCTTTTGAAAAAAACGAAATTGAAATTGTTTATGTAAACAAAGCTCAGGAAGAAGATTTAGAAGGTATTAATGCAGAAGGCAAGTTTTTAGCCTTTAAAGCAGATGGTCAATTTACACCAGTTTTAAAATCTCTTGAAGAAGCAGGAGCAAAGGGAGCCATTGTTTTTGCTGAAGACAGCAGTAGAATGAATATGGTTTTGCGTTATGGTAGATATTATGCAACCCACGGTTCTTTGTCCAGAACAGAACCTTCAAAAGATGGACTCGCTAGTGTCGTAATTTATCAAGAATTAGCAGACGATATCTTCGGAAAATCTTTATCTGAATTGGAAATTGGAGAAACAGCTAAAGCTGAATTATATGCAGAAATCAATACTGAAGTTATAGAAACTGAAAATGTATTGGGTTACTTGGAAGGCACTGAAAAGAAAGATGAATTAATAGTGTTGACAGCCCATTATGATCATGTTGGTATTCAAGATGGTAAAGTTTATAATGGAGCAGATGATGATGCTTCAGGTACTACCGCAGTAATGGAAATAGCTGAAGCCTTTGTGAAAGCTAAAGAAGCAGGACATGGTCCTAAAAGAAGTATATTATTTATGCCAGTAACAGGAGAAGAAAAAGGCTTATTAGGTTCAGCACACTATGCTGAGAACCCAGTTTTTCCATTGGAAAACACAGTTACCAATTTAAATATCGATATGATTGGTAGAATAGATTCAGTTCATAAAGACGATAGAGAATTTGTTTATCTAATTGGTTCCAATAGAATTTCCACTGAACTACATGAAATCAGTGAAGCAATGAATGATAATTATACAAAACTGGAATTAGATTATACATATAATGCGGAAGATCATCCGGATAGAATTTATTATCGTTCTGATCATTGGAACTTCGCAAAAAATGGGGTTCCTATTATTTTTTATTTTAATGGTACTCATGCTGATTATCATCAGCATACCGATACAGTGGAGAAAATTGAATTCGATTTGTTAAAAAAGAGAACAGATTTAGTTTTTTACACTGCTTGGGAGATTGCGAACAGAGAAGAACGATTGACTATCGATGAAGTAGAAGAAGAAACCGAAGAATAGAACTGATATGAAAAAGCTATCAACCCTTTTAATGATTTTAATGATTTCAGCATGCGGGCTTGTAGAAGTCTGTGTGGTCTGTACTGAAGCCAATACTGGTGTGGAGGAAAATTTTTGTGGTTCGCCTGAAGAAGTGCAAGAATTTGAGGATGACCTGGAGAATACAGGTTCTCAGTATGGACAGAATTGGAATTGTACAGGAGCTTAAGAAAGATAAGCTGGTTCTCACTGGCTTATCTTTTTAATAAATTCTCTACTTCTATTCCTTTGCTGACTGCAATGCTTTCAATTTCTCTTTTAATCTCTATCGAGGTTTCCTTTCTAGTTGTGTATGGATAAAACTGCAAACCGGTTCTATCTTTTATTCCAATTTTATAATATCCTAATTCGATTTTCTTTACATCATTCCAATTGATGAATTCAGACTTTTTTAAGACGCTTCTTTTTGTTTTCAATCCATCTTTAGAAATGATAAAGTGAGGAGCGTATTTTGAGGTAGGGGATAATTCAAAATGAGCTTTAAAAAAGAAAAATATACCATTAAGTGCATATATGGCTGGTATCCCTACTTTTTCAAATAAGCCATTATTTTTCTTAAAAATGGAGACAAATAATAAAACCAACCATACAGCGGCTAAAAAGTAAGAAAGTTTCCTAAATGTTTTATCTGGATATTTTAAATATCCTGCCCCTAAATTTATTCTTTTACCTTTTAATTCTAATTGTGTTTCCATCGGTTCTGGAGGACGGTTAATAGTTCTTCATATACTTCTGCAGAGCAAGATAATATTTCCCTACCAAAAATGTAATCACCATCACCATTAAATCGGCTTACCTTACCGCCTGCTTGTTGCACTATGAAGGCTCCTGCTGCCACATCCCATGCATTCAGATTGTATTCGAAATAGGCTTCATATCTTCCGCATGCAACATAGGCCAAGTCTACTGCAGCACTTCCAAACCTTCTTAATCCATGGCTGTTTTGCATTAAGTATTTTAGAATGGATAAGTAATCATCCATCTTATCAAAATCATTATAGGGAAAGCCAGTGGCAATTAGGCTTTGTGATAAATCTATATTTTTCGAAACGGAAATAGGCTTTCCATTTAATTTAGAAGACTCTCCTTTAACTGCCTCAAAACATTCATCTCTGTTGATTTCTAGCACTATACCTGATACAATCTCATCATTTTGCTGTAAAGCCACACTTATAGAGAATACAGGCAATCCATGCACAAAATTGGTGGTGCCGTCTAAAGGATCTATTATCCAATTAAACTCCTCACCTTTTTTATTTGAAGTTCCTTCTTCTGCAATAAATCCTGACTCGGGTAGAATTTCACCTAATCCTTCTACTAATCTTTTTTCAGCTTCCTTATCGACATAACTGACCAAATCATTAAAACCCTTATGCTCTACTTTATCGGTATTGAAGTTTTCAGATTCATGTCTTATGAATTCGCCTACTTCTTTAACTAGTTTTATGGCTTCTTGGTGGATATTATTTAAATTCATCTTAATTTTTTTTTATTGATACTAATTTTCAAATAAAAAGTAAAAGTTTTTCAGTGCGTTTTCTCCCATTGGGGGAAGTACAGCCAAAGGATGGTCAGCCTTTGGCAGAAAAGGGGGCTTTTGTGACCTCAAATAAAAAGTCAGTCATGGACCGCTTTATACATTCATTTTTTTTGTTCTGTATAATAGATTAAAAGATTTAAAGGCGAAATATAAAACGATTGGCAATACGGCTGCATGCATGGCTTGCGGTAACGTATAGAAAAACCCCAAAACCATAAATTGAATGATTCCGAATATCGCGTAAAATGCTGTATGCCATTTTTTTGCCGGTTTTTTGAATAGCAAAAAGGCTAAAACGATATTTAATGGAAATGCCCAAATCATATTCCAGTTATTCACTGTTACTACATGATCTGATAAAAACCATAAAAAGAATATAAGGCAACCCAATAGTCCAGTTATTACAAAAAGAGTTCTGTTGTACCAAACATCGTTCAATTTTGACTTGTGATGCCTTACGCTCAGGAATATTCCAAATAGACATAAAAACCATGTTATGTATTCAGGGAGAATTTGAAACCCGGCTTTATCCTCATTTTCTTCAGCTTCATAAATAATGATTTTATCCTCAACTATAGGTTTTCCATTATAAGTGGCTTCATCAAAATGTAACATCAATAAATCGGGCAGAAACATCTCATTTCTTTTATCTGCCAAATCATCTGTGGGTTGACCCAAAAGCAGATCGATACCGAAGTCTTGCCATGGCTTATCGGCCAAATAAATGTCCAGATATTCTCTGAATGTAAGCCCTTCTGCATCTCTTTCCCAAACTAATCCGTCACCTAAAACATTCTCAAGTAAATCTCTAAAGCGGGTAGAACAATTATCAAAGAAAAAATCATATTGATAAAATCTATTTTCGGGTTTTATATTCTCCAAAAGGAAGTTATAGATTTGGTTTTTTTGCTCTAAATTTAAATTGAGTTTCTGTTGAATGACTGATCTTTTTTCAGCTTTAGCTGAATTCACTAGGTAAGATAATCTTCCCGCAGACAGCATATAGTCCAACTTCCCTCTTATGAATTTCATATAGAAGCCAGGTGTCTCAAAATCAAAAGTTCCGTAGTTAAAGACTACGCTCAAGCCTTTACTTTGATCCTCTACCCATAATGCTGAGTGTCCAAATCCAGAGTAGAGTTCATCACCGGGGGCAACGGTAATTAAACTCATTTCAGCATTTTTAGAAAGAGTGTTTTGTGAGGAAACTTCAAAAGAAGCAAAAAATAGTATTCCTAATAGTAGTTTTTTAATCATGATTTAGCATTTAGTACCAATACAATTTCTCCTTTAGGGGCTGTTTTTTCAAAATGCTCTATCAGCCCAGCTAATGTATCTGTAATTGTTTCTTCAAATAATTTTGTAAGCTCTCGGGAAACAGAGGCCATACGTTCTTCTCCCATTACTTCAGCTAATTGTTTTAATGTTTTGAGCAAGCGGTGAGGTGATTCATAAAAAATGATAGTGCGATCTTCTTCCTTCAAATTCTCAATTCTTGTTTTTCGGCCTTTCTTATGAGGCAAAAAGCCTTCAAATATAAATCTATCATTTGGAAATCCTGATTTAATTAATGCGGGGATTAAGGCGGTAGCTCCCGGGAGGGATTCTAATTTAATATTATTCTTCAAGGCTTCTCTAGCCAATAAAAAACCCGGATCTGAGATTCCGGGTGTTCCGGCATCGGATATCAATGCCATAATTTTTCCTGCTTTTAAATCCTCAATTACTTGGGCTACTTTTTTATGTTCATTATGAATATGAAAACTCTGCAGCGGTTTTTTGATGTCATAATGCTTGAGCAGCTTGCCTGAGGTTCTAGTGTCTTCTGCTAAAATTACATCCACACTATTGAGGATATTGACCGCTCTATAGGTCATATCCTCCAAATTACCAATGGGGGTGGGCACCAAGTAAAGTTGAGTTTCTGATTGCTCCATCCCCAAAAGTAAAGATTTTATTAAACTAATTTATCAATTTCCTCAGCAAGCTTTCTATCTTTTTCAGTAATCTTGTTTCCCTCGTCATGAGTCGTCAATTCAAAGCTAACTTTGTTATATACATTAGACCAATTAGGATGATGTCCCATTTTTTCAGCTACAATGGCCACTTTAGCCATAAAGCCGAAAGCTTCAGTAAAATCTTTAAATTCTAATGTTCTTTTTAGCGTATTGTTTTCTTCTTTCCACATAATCTTTTCCTTTTACTTCTTTAACCGCTCTAAAATTGAATTGTTACATTGTCTTATTCTATAAAGCGATAACGCCTTTTACTTTATTGGTTTCCAGATACTTCTCAATTATCTGCTCAGCAGAATTAGCTAACATTTTTATGGTCAAGCTCACATATTTGCCTTTACTGGAAGGCTTTACAATTACCTCATGATTTTCAAATATATCTTTAATCTGATCCTGCTTTTCTGCTTCTACGATAAATTTAAACATATAAAGGCTAGGCCATTCCGAAACGGCTTCCAGTTTTTCTCTGAAAGATTCGATATCTTTTTCTGTACTCATACTTTCAATTATTTTTCATCACAAAAAAAAGGGGCTAAAAAGCCCCTTAAAATATTAAGTATATAATAAATTAATAGAACTTATACCTTTCATCTACTATATCAGCTTTTTCTTCAATTGCAGCTTTAATTTCAAAAGAAACACTATTCTTTCTGCTTTGGGCTAATTGATCTTTATATGCATTATAATCTGCAATTTCAGGCGCTGGTGTTCTATTCAACACATTTACGATTACTATACCATTATTCGCTTCTAAAGGTTGCGATTGAGTGTTCAATTCCAATCCGAAGATAGTTCCAATAACCGTAGGTGCTTGCCCTACATTAGGTAATGAATTTGAAGAAATTTTTACGTCAGTTGATGTATAAACATTTGCATCAGTTCCGTAAGCAGTAGCTATTTCAGTTAAATTACCTGATAAGTCAGATAATTTTTCCTTAATTATATCTCCTTTAAGTTTTTCTTTTAATTCTCTGGAAACTATAGCTTTAACCTCATTAAAATCAGCAGTTCCTTTTTCAGTTTCATTTGTTAAAACTGCAACAACAAAATGAGAGTCTGTTTCAAACACTTCTGAAATTTTGCCTTTTGAAGCCTCTGTAAAAGCCCATCTTACTAATGGTCTTGCAGAACCTAAGTTTCCTATAGTTCTTTGATTAGGTGTCATTTTACCTGAACTTCTTACGCTGTAATTACTTTCCTCTGCGGATGCAGTAAACTCTGCATAATTGTTATTTGAGGCAGCAAATAAATCAGCCTTTCTATAAAGATTATCTCTAGTTGATTCAGAAGGTAAAATATCTCTGTAGATAGTAGCTATCTTATAAGTTTTGGAAGTTTTCTCTTCTGTAACTTTAATAATATGGTAGCCATACTGAGTTTTGATAACATTATTAATAACTCCTGCACCTGATTTAGCGAAAACAGCCTCATTAAATTCATCTACCATTTGTCCTTCTCTAAACCAACCTAAATCTCCACCTCTTGTAGCAGAAGGGCCATCGCTATAATCTTTTGCTAATTCCGCAAAGTCTTGACCACTTTTAGCCTTTTGAAGTACTTCTTGTGCTTCTTGCTTTGCTTTAGCGTCAGCAGCATCACTATCATCCTCAGCTTCAATTAGAATATGGCTTGCTTTAACAGAAGAAACAGTGTCTTCATAAATCTCAGAAGTTTTGTATAAAATGTAAGCACCGTCTTCAATGTATGGACCAATAACATCACCTTCCTTCAATATGTTAGTATTAGATGCCAATATTCTAGGAAGTTGATAAATTGGATAAGTTCTAAAGGAATTACTTCTATCAGAGTTTAAACGAGCAAAAGCTGAATCATCTTCGACTTTCTGAAATTCTGATTTTAATTCCTCAATTTCTTCTTTTATATAGGTTGAATCTTCTCCTGATGGCAGTAGTTCAAAGCTTACATAACTGATTGTTCTGGTAGCATCAGTTTCATATTTATCCTTATTTTCATTGTAATAGCTCTTTAATTCTGAATCGGACGGAGTTACTACTGAATCTTTCACTGAATAATAAGGGATATATAAATATTCTACCTCAGCAGTTTCATTTTCTTTTTGATAAGCTCTTTGAGCTTCTGTAGTTGTGATATAGGTAGAAGAACCTAATAGCTCATCGTATTTGGTTCTAGCTCTTGCAGGAACCAATGAAGATTCAAATGAATACCATTGTGCTTGTTGTTCTGCCGGAGCTTGAGCAATATTTCTAATAATATTTACAACTTGCTCTTTATTGAATTCGCCAGTTTCAGGATTAGTGAAATTCTGTCTTACAATAGGACTGATGTTATTACCTTGAACCATATCCACCAATTCTTCATTAGTGACTTCAAGACCTAACTCATCATATTGCTCTTGAAAAGCTTTTTCTATGATAAGATAATCCCATGCTTGTTGACGGATTGAGGTCATTTCCTGATCAGTAGGAGTTCTGCCATTTCCAGCTCTGAAATTGTTTTTGAATTCTTCAACTTTACGCTGATACTCAGGTAAGTTTATAGTTTCACCAGCAATTTCACCAACGTCATTTGATCTCCCACCTCCTAAAAGCATGGAGTCTGGCCCAAGCAAGTCAGTTAGCAAGAAAGCTAATATGGATAATCCTATCAGGGCGATCAATACCGACCCCATTTTTACTCTTAATGTATTAAATACTCCCATGTTTGTTTATTTCAAAGATTCGCAAAATAATAGTATAAATGATTAATATCAAAGTGATTCCATTTATTACTTTTAGCTTAATTTGGGTTAGTGATAATTAATTTTACAAGATTTATTCTGTTTTCTTCCATACTTTCTATCACAAATCGAAAAGGAGGGCTGCTCACTTCCTCGTTTAATTGCGGGAAATTCTCTGTTATGGATAAAATAAAACCTCCTAAAGTATCATAATCACCTTCCGGCAGGTTTAAATAATATTTATCGTTTATATAATCGATTTCAAGCCTAGCGCTAAAAATAAAGGTGTCCGCAGAAATTTTTTCCTCCACCAAATCTTCATCGTCATGTTCATCCTGAATTTCACCAAATATTTCTTCAATGATATCTTCTAAACTCACAATCCCTGAAGTACCGCCAAATTCATCCACTACTAAGGCCAAACTTTTATGCTCTTGAATAAACTGTATCATTAATTCATTAGCAGGCATGGTTTCAGGCACAATAATAATAGGCGTTAATATCTCTTTGATGGAAGAAGGTTTTTTAAATAAAGCTAGTGAGTGGCAATACCCAATAACATCATCAATAGTGTCTTTATAAATTAATACTTTAGAATGGCCGCTATCATTAAAAGCATCCTTCAATTCTTCAGTTGTATCTTCTATATCCACCGCAACTACTTCGGTTCTTGGAATCATGCATTCCCTGACCTTAATGGTTTTGAATTCCAGTGCATTATTAAAAATTTTCTTGTCTAACTCTACTTTGCTTTCCTGGTGATCGAGTTGAACAGTGTTTTTTACGAAATGATCTAAATCCGTTAGACCGAAAACAGGTTTATCCTCTTCATATTTTAGTCTCAAAACATATTTTATAAATACTTTTGATAAACTGACTATAAAGAAAACGATTGGATAAGTTAAGTAATAAATAAGCCAAAGTGGAACTGCAAAAAATGATAATAAACCATTGGGGTTGAGCAGAAAAATACTTTTAGGAGTGAATTCAGCTACAAATAAGACAAATATTGTGGCGACAAATGTTTGAGCTAATAGAATAAACACATCATTTTGAAAGAAAAGAGGAAGGTTAGCTATCAAAAGCGGTTCTATCATTTTGGCCATGTAAATACCATAAACTACCAAAGAAATAGTATTGCCCACCAGCATCGTCCCAATAAAGGATGAAGGTTTCTCTAGAAATTTAGAAAGAATTTTACCAGATATGATACCTTGTTGGCTTTGCAATTCTATATGCAACTTATTAGATGATATGAAAGCAATTTCTGTTCCCGAAAAAAAAGCAGAAAAGAGTAGAGAAACGATAATATATGTAAAATAACTGCTTTCCATTTTCTATTTTGAGCGGTCCTCTGTTTTGTTTTTTTGTTTTAAGTATCTTTGTAAAAGTAAGAGACTTATGGATAACATAAAAATCCAGTAAGAATATTCGAAGCCTACAGTCATAGATTGGTGAATACCAATAATAAAGAAAGCAAAAGCTAAGCCTACAATAATGAAGTTGGGCTTTGAGTCTTTCGGCTCTGTGTTTTTATTATTTGTTTGCTTCTTTCTGGGGCTCATTAGGTCCGTTTATAATTTTTTTAGCGGGTTTAATTTTACTACTATCAGTATTTGCCTTTTCGCTATTTATTGATTTCTGCGGTGAATCTTGTTTTTTGTCCGAAGTATTATCTTGCTCGTCTAAATAAATTGTTCCACTTGGGTTAAGTATTCTATAGCTTGAGAAATCTTGTTTCGCTCTTAAGCCAGTTCCTGTAGAAATCTGATCTTCTGATTGTATTCTAACAAAGGTTTCTGTATAAATTTCTTCCTTTTGAGGCTCCCAATATAATTCTTCGGAGTTTAGCTTTCGTGGCTCAATGTATCCAATTACTTCAACGTCTCCCTCTGCTTTATAGATGTCCGTTTCCTTAGTATAGTAAGCTGAATTAGCTTCTAAAGTGGATGACATCTTCCCATCTGGCTCATAAAATTCAATATAAATATCATTAGGGAATTCCCTATCACCATTTTCAAATTCATATTGTTTGCTTGCGTTTACAATCACTCTGACTTTGGCCGAATCTGAGTATAATATTTTCACAGTATCCACCTCCATGATCGGACCTGTGTAGGCCTCAAATTTTTTCTTTTCTTCCAAGTCTGAAGAGCAAGCAAAAACAAAGGAAACAAATATAAAAAGGATTAAATTTTTCATAAGGCAAAAATAAAAAAAGCGGTCAAGATAATGAACTCATGACCGCTTTTGATGCATTTTATTAAAATTTAGTCTCTGATCTGAACCTGGACAGTTTCTCCAATCCAACATCCAACTTTAACCTCATCACCTATTTCATAATCATAATTGAAAATATCTTCATTAGAAGGGAATTGTTCTTTAGCTACACCCATTCTATTAGAATCTCCACCTTTCTGATACATATTGTATGCGGCAATGTAAACTGCTCTATCTTTTACTACATCTTCTCCTCCTTTACAGTCGGCATAACTTTTCAGATATAAATCTCCAATAATGACATATGCCTCTTTTCTAGATGGGTCTTCATTCAAAGCCTCATAGGCATAAGACCTAGCTTGTGATCTATTTCCCTGTTTAGAAGCGATGTCAGCCAGTTCAATATGTACATCAGCTTTTTTGATATTATCCTCAGTATACTTTAAAGCTTTTGAGAAATACTTTTCAGCACCTTCTAAGTCTCCATTTGCCTTCAATCTTATAGCTATCATTCGGGATAAACCAAATTCAGGGCTATTCTCTTGTACTACTTTAGCTGCCTCAATAAAAGAATCTGAGCTAGTGCAACCACCTGCTAAAGCAAATTTCACTATTCTTTCAGCGTCTTCTATTTTCTTTCCATCTTCAATAAATTTCGGATATAATTGTTGATCAATAATATTACAATCGATAGTTACTGATGCGTTGAATAACTTTTCAACATAGTCTCTGGCCTTTTGGATTTTTTGTGCACTTTCACCACTTGCTAGCATCTCATCCAAAACATCCTGAACCTGATCATAAATTGCTATAATATCCAAATCAGTAAGTGGACCGCCAGTTAATTTATATCTTCTTGCGGCATCCATATAATATATAGCATTGGAAGAAAAGCTTTTTGCACCTAGCATTTCGATAGCTTCTTTCTCAATCTCATATAAGTCTTTATATTTGTCTTTTCTTTCTTTCCAAACATTATAAGCATCATTGGCTTTTCTGTTGGTCACATTTTCAACATCGTTGAAATATTTTATTCTCAAATCATACAAAAGTACAACAGAGTCTTGCATGTTTTTTTGCTTTTGACCAGTAGATGATTCTGCTAGATTCTCATAAACTTTAACCCCTTGTATGTAAATAGAAGGGTTTAGGTCTGGAGTTTCTTTCAATAACCAGTCCAATGGTGGTTTGGCAGCTTCATATTTTTCAGCAGTAAGCATATCGGAATAAAGCGCATTTTTTTCCATTGCTTTTGCTTTCTTATCTGGATCTTCTGGCCAGTTCCATCCATCTTGTGCAAGCATTGTAGCTTGAACACCTATTAATAATGCTAGTGTTAATAGAATTCTCTTCATCTTTCTTAAAATTTAATCAAACTGTCTTCTTATAAACCATCTATCGTTAAAAGTAAAACTCAAGTTAAAATTTAAATAATTTTCTTGTACTAAATTATTTAATAAAGTTCCTCTTTGGCCTACTTCAAACGCTAAATTTATGTTTGAAATGTTACTTATGGGTAGGGTAGAACCAAAAGTTATGCCAAAAGAATTTATAGATGTATTATTTATAACTAGCGGACCATTAGAAATGTTAAGCCCCGCTCTATAGGTTATTCTTTCATAGTACTTGGTTCCTGATTGAACATCCGGGGTAAACTCACCTCCGAAATTTAATTTAATTTGCTCTCCAAAGTTATTGTCAGATACTCCAAAGCTATTATATGTAGACCAATCTTGATATGAAAAATCAGCTAAAATAGCCCAGGCATTTTCTCTCATATAACTTAAACCAAGACTGAATTTTTCAGGTAGGACTGTAGTTCCTTCCCTATCGGATTCTAAAAAAGCATCCTCGTCATTCTCGGCTCTAATAGGGGTTTCGGCTACACTTAAAAGTTGTAGGAATGAATTTCTTGTGGTGCCTATATTAGCTTCTAAATCATATGTAGCCCCTAATGACAAGTAATTTTTACCTATTTTTTTTTTGAAATTCGTTCCAAAAACAAAAGAAAAATCGGAAAAATTGTCAGTGTATTCAGCTGAAACTAAATATGGGATATTTATGGTGTCACCTTCATCAACAATATTTTGATAGATTGTTCTGTCTGTAATTCTACCAAAGTTATAATTTGCTTCAGCTCCAATTGCTATGTTTTTGGTGATATTCCAGCCATTGGCAATACTGAACTGTGAAATCGTTCCTTCTCCTTGAAATCTTGAGATTTCAGCTTGAGGACCACTTATCTGCTCGGAGCTTCTTCTTAAAATCTCATAATTTTTGGATGAATATGGTCTTAAAGCTACTGAGACTGCATATTTACCGGGTACAATAGGAAAGGCTATTGTAACATATTTTAATCCTCCGTTTACTTGAGTAAATCGGGTTACTTCATCACTTATATTGTTTTGGGATATGCTTAATCCTGCCTCAAATGAAGTAAATCGTTGGCTTCCTAATAAGGCTGGGTTCAAAACTGGAATAAACCAAGGGCTTTGGTAAGCTATTCCCGCGTTCCCCATTCCATTATTGGAAACATAACCTTTTTCTGAGACCAATCCTATCCCATAAGCTGAGTATGGAGATACCAGCTCTTGAGAAAATGATGTCGAAATAAATAGTATGGAAAAAATACTGGCTATAAAGCCGGTCTTAAAGTGACGCATTATATCTTAAAATTGCATTTAAACCCGTTAAAACTAATTCAGGGATTGCAAAGATGGGCTCTTTTATTTTAGATTCAAAGAATTTTGCATCTCCACCGGTAATTATTGTCTTGAGCGGTGAAAATTTGCTTTCAACTTCTTGAATATAAGCCGCAATCTCAGCCTGAATTCCAAAAACAACTCCGCTCTGCATCGCATCTTTCGTATTGTCTGCTATTACATTAGTTATTGTTTCAGGTTCTATCAACGGTAAACGGGCCGTAAAATTATGCATACTTTTAAATCTTAAATGTAATCCCGGTGAAATAGCTCCTCCATGATAGATAGATCCTTTTTCAAGCACCTCATAGGTGATGCATGTACCCAAATCTATAACTAAGGTATTTTCTTCTGGATATAAGGCTTGAGCTCCTGCTACTGCTGCAATTCTATCCAAGCCAATAGTTTCAGATTTATATAGATTTTTGAATGGTAAAGGAGTTTTGTTGCTTAATAATATTGGATTTTGAATAGTAGTTAATTTATTCAATATATCTTCATATTGAAGTTTTACACTAGAAATGATAACAGAATTTATTTCCTTTGATTCTAGAAATTGGTTGATTTCAGAAAGTGATTCAAAAGTTTTAGTAGATTCTAAACGGTCTTCCCTAAAAAAACCTATTTTAGTTTTAGTATTGCCTACGTCTATGGCTAAGTTCATATTTCCTTTTTTCAAAATTAAAAGTAATTAAATTTATGCAAAAGCTCACCTATAATGCCATTGGCTTAATGTCCGGAACTTCCTTAGATGGTTTAGATATCGCATTTTGCAGATTTGAACTTTTGCCACATCAGAAGTGGAAGTGGGAAATAATAGACTGCGAAACAAAACAATATCCTGAAGATATTAAAACTAAATTAAGCGAGTCTATAAGTCTCAGTGGTTTAGAATTGCATCATTTAGATGTTGATTTGGGGAAGTGGATGGGAAAATCAGTAAAGGAATTTATTGCTAAAAATAAATTGAAAGTTGATTTTATAGCTTCTCATGGGCATACAGTTTTTCATATGCCTGAAAATCAACTCACCCTACAAATAGGAAATCCAAATTTTATTCACGCCATTACCGAGCACCCTGTAATTTCAGATTTTAGAACGCTGGATATGGCGAAAGGTGGTCAAGGGGCCCCACTTGTACCTATTGGTGATGCATTATTATTCAATGAATATGATTTCTGTATCAACTTGGGCGGCATAGCGAATCTATCTTATGAAACTCAAGCAAAAAAACGATTGGCTTATGATATCTGTGCTTGTAATATCCTGTTAAATAGACTGGCCAAGTTGAAAGATTTAGAGTATGATGATAAAGGCTTGATTGCTAAATCAGGTAAAATAATCAACTCACTTTTAGAAGAATGGGATAGTTTTTCCTTTTTAAAAAAAGAATTCCCAAAAAGTTTAGGGATAGAATTAATCGAACCTGAAATCTTATCTAAAATAGACACTAGTAAATATAAGGTTGAAGATATGCTTGCAACTGGTATAGAACATATTGCCTCTCAAATTTCCAATACATTACTTTCTGCAAAAAATGGAGGTAAAGTTTTATTAACTGGAGGAGGCGCATTTAATGAGTTCTTAATTGAAAGGCTTCAATCGAAGTTAGATGAAAATTATGAAATTGTTGTAGCCGATCAAAAAACAGTAGATTATAAAGAAGCCTTGATTTTTGCATTTTTAGGAGTTTTAAATGTCAGAAACGAATGGAACACATTGGCTTCCGTTACCGGTGCTCAATCGAATAGCATATCTGGTCAAAAGCTGGGCGAAATTTGAAATTAATTTTTGTAGTTTTGGCGCTTTGGAAACTAGGGTGAAATATTTCATCAAAACTTTTTACGAACCGACTAAATTGAAAAATATGAAATGAGCATTAATATCCGAGGGCGAATTTATGTTAACCGCCTGATGAATATTTATTGCGAATTCCATGTGACAACTTAAAAACAACAAAACACATGAAAGAACTCTTAGAGAAATTTGAGAATAAACGACCTGAAGTAGTATTTGAATGGAAAGATTCTGAAACAGAAGCAGAAGGCTGGGTCGTGATCAATTCACTGAGAGGGGGCGCTGCTGGTGGTGGTACCAGAATGCGACCAGGCTTAGATAAAAACGAAGTGGTGTCATTGGCCAAAACAATGGAGGTTAAATTCACTGTTTCAGGCCCTGAAATTGGAGGTGCTAAATCTGGTATTAATTTCGATCCAAATGATCCCAGGAAAAAAGGAGTATTGGAAAGATGGTATAAAGCTGTTTTCCCTCTTTTGAAAAATTATTACGGAACAGGTGGTGATCTGAATGTGGATGAAATCCATGAAGTTATACCAATTACCGAGCAATATGGATTATGGCATCCGCAAGAAGGAGTGGTGAATGGTCACTTTAATGCAACTGAACCAGAGAAAATTAAAAAACTTGGGCAGTTAAGACAGGGGGTAATCAAGGTAATTGAAGCATCTAGCTATAGCCCTGATGTTAAAAGGAAATATACCGTTGCAGATATGGTGACAGGTTTTGGAGTTGCGAAATCTGTTGAGCATTACTATCATATATGGGGAGGAAAATTAAGCAAAAAAAGAGCTATTATTCAAGGTTGGGGAAATGTTGGGGCCTCGGCCGCATATTTCTTAGCACAATCAGGAGTAAAAATTGTGGGGATTATTGATAGAAATGGTGGACTGATCAATACGGAGGGTTTCAGTATGGATGCGCTCACTGATTTATTTCTTAATAGGAAAGGCAATGAGTTAATTTCTGATGATTTGATTCCTTTTAAGGAAATCAATGAAAAGATATGGTCATTGGAAGCAGAAATATTTATTCCAGCTGCAGCTTCAAGGTTAATCACTCAAGAACATGTGGAAGAGATGATTGCCTCTAAATTGGAGGTTATTTCAGCTGGTGCTAATGTTCCTTTTGCGGATAAGGAGATATTTTTTGGACCAATTGCAGATTTTGCGGATAAAGAAGTAGCCGTCATCCCTGATTTTATAGCCAATTGTGGTATGGCAAGAGTTTTTGCTTATTTAATGACCACCAATGCTGAAATTACGGATGAAGCAATTTTTGAGGATACGTCCAGAACAATTGAAAGAGCGCTCCGTAAAACTTTTGAGGCAAGTAACTCAAATGTTAATATTTCGAAGACTTCTTTTGAAATCGCCTTAAGTCAATTAATTTAACAGATAATTAATCATTTCCTCTTAAGTATATTAAAAGGAAACTTCCTAACTTAGGATTCTTGAAAATTCATTTGCATGAGAACATCATTATTTTCTATTTCAGCAATATTTTTGACCTTAATACTTACCAGTTTCATTGTTCCAAAGACTTATTCTGCGGAGTCAGAAGTTTCTACTGAAATTGTAGATGAAGGTAATCAAGAAGGCCAATCTGAAGATTTAGAAAGTACAGAAGCCGAAGCGGACGAAGGAAGTCATTCTGCCCCAGCCTGGACAGTTATCCCCTTTGTATTGCTATTATTAATGATTGCAACTGGGCCACTATTTTATGAACATTTCTGGCATAAAAATTACCCAAAAATTGCGGTTATTTTGGCAGTGCTGGTGGTGAGTTACTATCTGTTTGTGATTCACAATGTACATAGTCCTGTTCATGCAGCATTTGAATACATTCAATTTATTTCATTGTTAGCCTCACTTTATATTGCTTCTGGCGGGATTGTGATAAAAGTTAATAAAAAATCTACTCCTTTTGTAAATATCGCAATGCTGTTGATCGGTGCTGCTGTATCGAATTTAATAGGAACAACAGGGGCTTCAATGTTGCTAATTCGCCCTTTTATCCGATTAAATAAAAACAGGATAAAAGCTTATCATATTATATTTTTCATATTTATGGTCAGTAATATTGGAGGTTCCTTAACCCCAATTGGTGATCCGCCACTTTTCTTAGGATTCCTGAAAGGAGTTCCTTTTTTCTGGACACTTGAGCATAACTGGCCAGCGTGGATTTTTGCTCTTATAATTTTGTCGATAGTCTTTTATTTCCTTGATAAAAGAAATAAATCAGGGGCTGAAGAAGATGAGGCAGAAGTTTTTGATAATAAAATTACGATCAACGGAAAGCGAAACTTCCTTTGGTTAGCAGTTATTATCATTTCTGTATTTATTGATCCGAATGTATTCTCCTGGGTGCCGGGCATTACTTATGATGGACAACAGTTCTCTTATATTCGTGAGGTGATTATGCTTAGTGTAACTTATTTGTCTTATAAGTTTGCGAAGGATAAAGTTCATGAACTTAATGAATTCAGTTTTGAACCCATTAGAGAGGTCGCCTTTATTTTCGTGGGAATTTTTGGTACCATGATGCCAGCACTTGATTTAGTAGGTGATTTTGCAAAATCAGAAACAGGTGCTGCTTTAATCACTCATAATACACTTTATTGGGGAACTGGAGTGTTGTCAGGCTTTTTAGATAATGCGCCTACTTATTTGAATTTTTTAGCTGCGGCTATGGCATCTCAGGGAGGAAGTATTTCAGTATTGGCGGAAGTCACACAATTTGCCAATGGGGGTGTTTATTATGACTCGGTTGCCGATTTGACTGCTATTTCAATTGCAGCGGTTTTCTTTGGGGCAATGACTTACATTGGTAATGGTCCTAACTTTATGGTGAAATCTATTGCAGAGCAAGTAGGTATTAAAATGCCGTCTTTCTTTGGTTATATTATTAGATATTCCATCCCATTCTTATTGCCATTATTAGTATTAGTATGGCTACTATTCATTAGATAAAATAAAAAGGCAGAGAATCATCTCTGCCTTTTTATCCCTTTTGATATTCGGTAATTATTTCTGACTATATTCCTTTACTGCCTCAATAAAATACTTTACATGGTCAGGATCGATGTCAGGATAAACTCCATGTCCTAAATTGGCGATATGTCGCTCTGATCCAAATTGTTCTAACATCTTTTTGGTATGTTTTTGTATGCTAGCTTTATCTGCATAAAGAGCGCAAGGATCGAGATTGCCTTGCAAGGTTTTGTTTGAGCCTACAATTTTTCGAACCTCTTTTGGATTCATAGTCCAATCTAAACCAATGGTCTGGTAATCGAGCTGACTTAAATCAGCAAAGGCAGCATGTGCATCTTTAGCAAAGATCGTTTTAGGAACATCTTGTATGGCATCAGCAATTTTCTTCAAATATGGAATCGAAAATTCTTTATATTGCTCATGAGATAAAATACCTGCCCAACTATCAAAAACCTGCACTAAATCAGCTCCTGCTGAAATCTGAGCTTTTAAATAAGCAATGGTACTTTCTGTAATCTTGTTCAATAACTGATGAGACAATTCAGGATCAGTGTAAAGCATAGCTTTAGCTTTAGAGAAAGTTTTGCTTCCAGAACCTTCCACCATATAAGCAAAGATCGTCCAGGGGGCACCTGCGAAACCAATTAACGGCACCCTGCCATTCAATTCTCTTTTAGTGATTTCAATAGCTTTTGTGACATAAGAAAGGCTTTCTTCCACATTAGCTACTTTTAACTTTTCAACGTCCGCTTTAGATTTAATGGTTTCAGGAAAACGAGGACCTTTTTTCTCTACCATTTCGTAGGGGAGTCCCATTGCTTCCGGGATTACCAATATGTCGGAGAATATTATGGCTGCATCTACATCCAGAATATCAACAGGCTGGATGGTAACCTCAGCTGCCAATTCAGGAGTTTGCGCTAATTCAATAAAACCACTTACACTAGCCCTTACTTTTCTATATTCAGGAAGTATCCTACCGGCTTGTCTCATCAACCAAACGGGAGTTCTTTCTACTTTTTCGCCTTTTGCTGCTCTCAGCAGGAGATCGTTTTTTAATTCCATGCTGCAAATATACATTCATATTATGCTTCTGAATTATAATAATGCTAAACTTTTATGTTTCTTTGCCGATTAATGCATTAGGCTAAATCTATACTATTATGTCAATACTTTTTAGTGAATTTAAGGAATGGAAAGAATACTGTGAAGAGAAGGGTGTTAAACTTTTTGAGCCGGTATTGGAATATGAAAAAGATCAAAAAGGCAAGGAGGCAGATTTTGTGTGGGAGAATTTGCAGAAAGCCTATGATGTCATGCGTGATGCAGTGAAAACCGGCTTGGAAGAAGATATGCAATCGCGCTCAGGGATGATCAATAATGGAGCGAAAAAAGTATATAAAAATCCGATAACAGTTTTAGACCCCAATTTTCAGAAATTGATAGCAAGGGCATTAGCTGCAAAAGAGGTGAATTCTTGCATGGGAAGAGTAGTAGCTGCTCCAACTGCAGGTGCAAGTGGTATATTGCCAGGAACCATGTTTACCTTGCAGGAAATTCATGGATTAGAAGATAGAAAGATATTAGAAGGACTTTTGGTAGGAGCCGGTATAGCTTTAATTATAGAGCAAAAAGCCTCTTTGGCGGGTGCAGTTGGCGGATGCCAGGCAGAAACAGGAAGTGCTGCAGCCATGGCTGCAGGAGCAATTGTTTATTGCTTAGGAGGCGATATTGACCAAGTATTCAATGCAGTAGCTATTACTATCCAATGTATGTTGGGATTGGTTTGCGATCCAGTTGCAGGATTGGTGGAAGTGCCATGTGTGGTAAGAAATGCCAGTGCAGCTGCAATAGCCAATTCTTCTGCTCAAATTGCCTTATCCAATGTAAGTGGAGTTATCCCTGTTGATGAATGTGTGGATGCTTTAGGTGAAGTAGGGCAAAGCATGGAAACCAAATATAAGGAAACTGCCATGGGAGGTTTAGCTGCCACACTAACGGGCCAAAGTATTTCCAAAAGAGTATTGATTCAAGATATAGAAATGCTGCCTGATGAGGATCAAGAGGATTGATAAAATTTTACTTAATTAGGATATTACATTAATGGTGTAATAAATATAAATGCCTAGTAAAATTAATCCTTCATAACGGTCAACTATCTTATTTAAGGCCATAAATGGTAAGATTAATAGGGTTATACCCATCATCCAAATCATATCTGAATTGATGATGACATCGCTCACTTCGATTTCTGCAATTAGACTGGTTATACCTAAAATAGAGAGGATATTAAAAATATTAGAGCCCATTAAATTACCTAAGGCCATATCAGTTTCTTTTTTAAAGGCTGCCACCACTGATGTAACCAATTCCGGTAAGCTGGTACCCAAAGCCACTACAGTAATACCTACTATTCTTTCGCTAATTCCCATATAAATAGCTAAATCTTTAGCGCTATTTACAAACCAATCTGATCCAAAATAAAGTCCGGCTCCACCAATTGCAATTAAGGAAATATCCTTTATCATATTTTTTGTTGAGCCTGAAGGAGGAGCTTCTACTTCAATACCTAGATCTTTCGGGCTCATATGATTTTTTCTCGATCTTCTAATGATGAAAATGAGGTATAATAATAAAAGGATCATGAAGCCTATTCCTTCATAATCATTAACAAAACCTTCTTGAACTAAGAAATATAGTAATAATGAACAACCCATTGTCATGGGCCAATCAATTTTGATAGAATCAGAATTTACAGGGATAGGGGCTATCAATGCTGTAACTCCCAAAACTAAGGCAAGATTACAAATATTTGATCCTATAACATTTCCCATTGTAATGTCAGGGCTTCCAGCCAGGGCGGCTTGAACGCTAATTAATAATTCAGGGGCAGAGGTGCCAAAAGCAACGATAGTTACTCCTACCACTAATGGTGACATCTTTAATCTTAGTGCTATTCTAGAGGCTCCTCTTACCAATAATTCCCCTCCTAAAATAAGGACAGCCAGACCAACAAAAAGCAATATGGTATTAGATAGAGGCATTTATATTTAATGTGTGTGTTTTTGTCCGTAACTTAAATCGCCTGCATCTCCAAGGCCGGGTAAAATATAAGCTTTTTCATTTAATTCACGATCTAGCGAACCTAAATAAATTTCAAAATCTACTTTTAAATTTTCTTCAAAATTTTGAATTCCCTCCGGAGTTCCTATAGCTGAAGCTATTATAAACTTTTCAGGCTTGCCAATTTTGCATATATGTTCTACTGCTTTGATTAAGGATTTTCCCGTTGCGAGCATAGGGTCTGCAAGAATGACTGTCCTTCCGGTTATGGGAGGAAGTGCTTCATAGCCCATAGCAATTTCAAATTCATCTCCTCCGCTATGTTTTCTAAAGGCACCAATAAACCCTGAATCTGCATGATCGAAAATATTTAGAAAACCTTGATGAAATGGTAATCCAGCTCTTAATACACTTACAATTACGGGGAAATCGTGCATTAAGGCAATTGAGGTTTTTTCCAATGGGGTTTGGATTTCCTTATTTGAGAAGTATAAGGATTTTGAGATTTCGTAAGCTAATAATTCAGCTATTCTTTCAAGATTTCTTCTGAATCTATAGCGGTCTTTCTGAATATCGATTTCTCGTAATTCAGCTAGAAAGTGGTTGGCAATGCTATTTTCTTTATCTAAAATATACATTTATGGAAGTAGGTCGACAATATTTTGTGTCAAAACCTAAATATAATTTTATTTTTTAAGAAAAAAATTAAAAAATGGAATTATCCTATTGATTATGTTCAAATCTCCTGTTAAAAGGTTATAACTTTGTATCAATGACAGATTACAAACTACTACAGCAATTATGCAGTATTCATGCACCTTCAGGAGAAGAATACATGATGAAAAATTTCCTGCTTCAATACATAAATAAAAATCAATCAAGCTGGAAAGTGAAACCCAAGCTTCATCAGGGGGAAGATTTTCAAGATTGTTTGGTACTTGTTTTTGGCGAACCTACTACAGCCGTTTTTGCACATATGGATTCCGTAGGTTTTACAGTTCGATATGAAAACCAACTCATTCCAATTGGTGGGCCGGAAGCTAAAACAGGCTATAAGTTGAAAGGAGAAGACTCTTTAGGGCCTATTGCGTGTGAACTGGAGCTTAATGAGGAAAATCAGACTTTCTATAAATTCGGGAGAGGAATAGATCGTGGAGCGAGCCTGACTTTTGAATGTGATTTTAGAGAAACGGAAGATTATGTGCAGTCATGTTATCTGGATAACAGGCTAGGTATTTTCAATTGTCTTAAATTGGCGGAAACCTTAGAAAATGGTATGATCGTTTTTTCTGCTTATGAAGAGCATGGAGGAGGTGCAGTACCTTTTTTGGCGAAATTTATGGTGGAAGAATATGGTATTCATCAGGCCTTAATTTCTGATATCACATGGGTGACAGAAGGTGTTGAGCATGGAAAAGGTGTTGCTATTTCAATGCGTGATCGTAATGTGCCCCGGCAGTCATTTGTGCAGATGATTCAAAATATAGCAGAGAACTCCGGAATCTCATATCAATTGGAAGTAGAGGCTAGTGGGGGCAGTGATGGACGCGAACTACAAGAATCTCCATACCCAATTGATTGGTGCTTTATTGGTGCTCCTGAAGACAATGTGCATTCTCCAGATGAGAAGGTTCATAAAAAAGATATCAAATCCATGATAGATATGTATCAGTTCTTAATGAATGAATTATAATGATCAAGATTTTAGATAAAGAATTTATTCCCTACATATCCGATAAACAAATTCGGGACAGGATAAAAGAAATGGGGTCTGAAATAAGCAAGGAATATGCAGACAAAAAACCACTTTTGATCAGTGTTTTGAATGGGTCATTTATTTTTACCGCTGATCTAATCAGGACAATTGATACTCCTGTTGAAGTATCTTTTATTCGGGTTGCATCTTATCAAGCCTTACAAACAACAGGAAAAGTCAGGGAAATTCTAGGCTTGAAAGAGAATGTTTTCGGAAGAGACATCTTAATCTTGGAAGACATTGTCGATACAGGTACTACATTAGAACATCTTTTAGAAGCTTTCAAGGACTTAGGTACAAAAACAATTAAGGTTGCCACTCTTTTACATAAACCTGATGCTCAGCAGAAAGCTGAGAAGCCTGATTTTGTCGGTTTCGAAATTCCTAATAAATTCGTTGTGGGATATGGGTTAGATTACGAAGGTTTGGGAAGGGAGCTCAAGGAAATTTATCAATTAAGATAAATTTGACAATTTTAAACAGAAATCTTTTATATTTGATTTTCTATTAAACAGAAACTAATAATTAATTTCACAAAAATTTATTACTAGGCACTGAAAATAAAATAGTTACAAAATTTACTCATGTAATTGCCTAATAGGCTCTATTTAAATTACAATCATGTTGAATATTATATTATTTGGACCTCCCGGAGCGGGAAAAGGCACGCAAAGCGAAAAAATAATCGATAAATATAAATTAACCCATATTGCTACCGGTGATTTATTCCGTAAGCATTTGGGAGAAGGAACTGATTTAGGGAAACTAGCTCAAAAATACATGGATGAGGGTAATTTAGTACCTGATGAAGTGGTGATTGGTATGGTGGACGAAAGAATCAAAGAAACTAAAGCAAGTAGTTACGGATATATTTTCGATGGCTTTCCGAGAACAGTGCCACAGGCAAAAGCTTTAGATACCTTATTGGAAGAAAAAGGTGAGAAAATTGCCGGAATGATCGCTTTGGATGTTCCTGAAGAAGAATTGAAAAAGCGAATTAAGGAAAGAGGAAAGACATCAGGGAGAACTGATGATCAGGATGAAGCGAAAATAGAAAATAGAATTAAGGTTTATCAAGAAGAAACTTTGCCTGTTGCCAACTATTATGATGGAGAAGGTAAATATGTTAAAATCCACGGTGTGGGGAGTATTGATGAGATTTTTGATAAAATATCAAGTGAAATAGATAAATTAAAATAGAATTTTTTGAGTTCTAATGGAGCCGGCTTATTCAAAATAGGTCGGCTTTTTTATTTCCTGCTTAAATTAAACTAAATTTGCGCCTTAAAATTTAGTCCCATGGCCAATCCCAATTTTATTGATTATATTAAATTCTGCTCTCGCTCCGGTAAAGGAGGTGCAGGTGCTGTTTCTATGCGAAGAGAAAAGCACGTACCCAAAGGCGGGCCCGATGGCGGAAATGGCGGTCGTGGTGGAAACATCATTTTGAAAGGAAGCACGCAACTTTGGACACTGCTACACTTGAAATACAAAAAGCATGTACTTGCCGATGGTGGCGCTAATGGTGCAGGAGCCAGAAGTTCAGGTGCTGATGGTAAAGATATTATTCTGGAAGTTCCGTTGGGAACCGTTGCCAAAGATGCTGAAACCGGTGAAGTAAGGTTTGAAATAACCGAAGAGGGGGAAGAAAGAATATTAACTGAAGGTGGGAGAGGAGGATTGGGTAATGCTAATTTCAAAACAGCTACTAACCAAACTCCACGCTATGCTCAGCCGGGTGAAGATGGAAAAGAAGAGTGGATCATTTTAGAGCTGAAATTGTTAGCAGATGTTGGCTTGGTAGGCTTCCCTAACGCAGGAAAAAGCACTTTGCTATCCGTAGTTTCTGCAGCCAAACCCGAAATAGCTGACTATGCTTTCACTACACTTACGCCAAATTTAGGGGTGATTCCATATCGTGATGATAGATCATTCGTGATGGCGGATATCCCTGGGATTATAGAAGGTGCAGCAGCTGGAAAAGGTCTGGGTACTCGTTTTTTACGGCATATAGAAAGAAATTCCATTTTACTTTTCATGATTCCTGCAGACAGTAAGGACGTGAAAAAAGAATATCAAATTTTGATCAATGAATTGAAGGAATATAATCCTGAATTGTTGGATAAAAACAGATTATTAGCAATCACAAAATCAGATTTGATGGATGAGGAGCTTATGCTAGAACTCAGAGAAGAATTACCAAAAGATTTAGAGCACATTTTTATCTCATCCTTAACTCAATACAATATTAATGAGCTTAAAGATATGATTTGGAAGGCTATAAATGCGTAAATAGCATTAATTAGACAATTAATTTACATTCAGAATCAAATGTCATCTTGTCAGTGATATGTCAATTGGCAAACTACTTGTTCACCTAAGCTGAAAATTATATAGAATAACATAATACAGTTATGGCTAAAGAAGAATTAGACGAAAAAGATTTGAATAAAGAAGCAGAAACTGCTGAAGATATAAAAGACGAGCAAAATCCTGAGGAAGAAAATCAGGATAACAGATCAGAGGAGGAGAAAGCTGCGGAGACAGAAGCCCAGGCTAAAGATGAAGAATTGTCAGATTTCGAAAAGTTAGAGATAGAACTGGCAGAGTCTAAAGATAAGTTTTTAAGACTGTATTCTGAGTTTGAAAATTTCAGAAGAAGAAATGCCAAAGAGCGATTGGAATTAGTAAAAACTGCTTCTGAAGAAGTAATTGCAGACCTTTTACCTGTTATGGATGATTTCGAAAGAGCTGAAAAATCTTTTGAAGATCAGTCTGAGAATGAAGGTTTGAAAGAAGGCTTTTCTTTAATCAAAAATAAATTTGAGAAGACATTAATCAATAAAGGGTTAAAAGCGATGGATAGTGAAGCAGGAATTGAATTTGATCCTGAAATTCATGAAGCCATTACTAAAATACCTGCTCCTGATGAGAAGTTGAAAGGAAAAGTGGTGGATGTTGTTGAAAAGGGATACTTATTGAATGATAAGGTGATCCGTTTCGCGAAAGTAGTTATAGGAGAATAAAAATATTAAGATGGCCAAAAGAGATTATTACGATATACTAGGTGTTAGCAAAGGAGCTTCGGATGCAGAGATAAAGAAGGCTTACCGAAAAGTAGCCATCAAATTTCATCCCGACAAAAATCCTGATAACCCAGAAGCAGAAGATAAATTTAAGGAAGCAGCGGAAGCTTACGAAGTTTTGCGTGATCCGCAAAAACGTCAGCGTTATGATCAATTTGGTCATGAAGGCATGAAAGGCGGAGCAGGTGGCTTCGGTGGCGGAGGTATGAATATGGATGACATATTCTCTCAATTTGGCGACATCTTCGGTGGTGGCGGAGGTGGCGGATTCGAAAGCTTCTTTGGTGGAGCTGGTGGAGGACGCAGAAGCCGAGGAAGAAGAGGTTCCAATCTTCGAATTAAGCTTAAATTAGACTTAAAAGAAATTGCTCACGGTGCTGAGAAAAAAATCAAAGTAAACCGATTGGTTTCAGCTGATGGAGTGACATTTAAAAATTGCGATACTTGCGGTGGTTCAGGTCAAGTTAGACGGGTAACCAATACCATGTTGGGGCAAATGGTTTCGGCCAGTACATGTCCTACTTGTCATGGTTCAGGTAAATTTATTGATAAAAAGCCACCTCATGTGGATAATACTGGTCTGCAATCGAAAGAAGAAGTAATCAGTGTTAAAATCCCGGCAGGTGTTACGGATGGCATGCAATTATCCATGTCTGGAAAAGGTAATGAAGCTCCAATGGGTGGTGCAGCTGGAGATTTAATTATCTTGATTGAAGAAATCGAGCACGATGTATTGAAGCGTGATGGCAACAATATTATCTATGATCTTTATATAAACTTTGTTGATGCTGTTTTAGGAACCACTGTGGAAGTACCAACCATAGACGGGAAAGTAAAAATCAAAATTGAGACTGGAACACAATCCGGTAAAATATTAAGATTGAGAGGCAAAGGAGTTGGTGATGTGAATGGATACGGCAGAGGAGATCAGTTAATCCATATAAATGTATGGACTCCGAAGAAAGTCACTGATGATGAAAAAGAAATGTTGGAAAGCATGAGGGCTTCTGACAATTTTAAGCCCAATCCTACCAAAGCGGATAAGGGGTTCTTTGATAGAGTGAAAGAGTTTTTTAATTAGGCCTCATCCTAAAGAATGCACAAGCGGACGCTTGCGGATTTAAAGATCACGTCATGCCGAATATTTAAACCACTATTCTAAAAAGAGTAGTGGTTTTTTATTTTAGCAACAACCTATTGAACATTGCGATCGTATTAGCTTCATTATGGCTAAGGCTTTACAAAATATATTATTAATAACAACACTTTCTTTTTTTGTTTCAACGGTAGTTGGGCAACAATTACACAAGCATTTTGAGCTCACAAAATCGAGAGGTATCGATAAAATTGAACTGAAAGTTTCTACTAAAGCAGGCAAATCATTTCTAAATGTCGTGGATGAAGATACACCTTTATTAATTTTAGGAGCAAGTGAAAATGATGTAGCATCAAGTTCTTTTAAAATTGAGAAGTTGCACAATACGCAAAAAGTTGATGCCCAATTAACCTGTAAAAGCCACATGGGCTTAAATTTCACCGAATCCGTAGCCAATAATTTTTTTTCATCCGCAGATCAGACCCATGATATCTGGCAAATCAATTTGTCGGAACATCAAGCATTTGATTTGAATCTAAGTTACTTGATGGGAGAAGCAAATGTGGATTTGAGCAGACTGCCGGTGGAGCGTTTAAAAATTAAGTCAGCCAGTGCAGATGTAAAACTATCCTATAATGAGGCAGTAATGAATAGCATTGCCATGGATACTTTCTTTGTAAAAGTCAATTTTGGTAATATAGAAGTGAAGGATTTGAACTATGCATTAGCAAAAGAGATTATTGCGGAGGTTGGATTTGGAACCATTAATATTGATTGTGGCTCAGACTGGAAAATTAATAGTAGAGTAAGCGCATCAGTTGGAGCAGGAAATCTGAATATTTTGCTTCCACCAAAAGAAATCCCTGTCATTATCAGAATAAATAACTCCCCTCTTTGTAATATTAAAATGGCCGAGGATTTTGAGAAAATCGGTCATAATACCTTTGGAAATAAAGCCTATATTAACAATCCTGACGAAAGCATGGAGTTTTTGCTCGATGTTGGAATGGGCAGTATTGCATTTAAGAATCGGTAGGTTTTTATAAGAAACACTATCTATCACTTGTTAAATCGTCCGTTTGAACAAAAACTTGAATAAATCAATTCGCCATATGCTGCTGCCACTTTATTAAGGTATATTTCTTAGTGCCTTTAGCATCTTTGAAGGTTATAAATCCAAATTCATAGCAAAAAAGATAAACATCCCCTTTCTTACTCTTCCAATAGTGAGTGAAATAGTTTGGATTGAAACCGTGATTAGTTAACACCTCTGT
>NZ_JAGXGF010000197.1 GCF_024636815.1 Marivirga sp. | reverse complement strand
GGGGGGGTATTTTCTGGTATCATAACTCTTCAGGTTTTAGTTTTAATTTACTATTAAATATATAGTAGTTATCTTAAAATTAAAAATATATCCTAAATGTTTTACTAACTGATCTTAAATTTTGAAATTACTTTTTTAAAATTGAATCATTTTTATCAACATTAAGCCACTTCATTTTCACAACTACCAATAATGCCTTAATTTCGGATTCTTTAAATTGAACACCTCATGAATAAAATATTGATTACTGGAGGAGCTGGTTATATTGGTTCTGCATTGATAGAACAACTACTGCCTTTGCAGGAAGTAGAGCAGATTGTGATTTATGATAATCTGAGTCGGAATAACTACCATTTTTTTTTAGGAAATAAGCTCCCCAATCAAGAAAAAATCAATTTTATTCAAGGAGAATTATTGGATACTAGAAAGCTTAAAAAAGCTTTAAATGGGATTGATACAGTCATCCATTTGGCGGCCAAGGTGACTACGCCTTTTGCGGATGCAGACCCGCATTATTTTGAGCAGAGCAACCACTGGGGTACGGCTGAATTGGTTTATGCAGTGGAAGAATCTGATGTTGAGCATTTTGTTTTCGCCAGTAGTGTTTCTGTATTTGGCTCATCTACAGAATTGATAGAGGAAAATCATCACCCTAACCCAAGAACGATTTATGGTATCTCAAAATTAAGGGGAGAAGAACATGTGGCCCGTTTGATGAACAAAATCAATACGCAAATCTTAAGACTAGGAAACGTTTACGGTTTTGCCAATGCTGTCCGTTTTGATGCGGTTATCAACCGTTTTATGTTTGATGCAAACTTCAATAAGCGGATTGCCATTCATGGGGATGGAAAGCAACACCGCCCTTTTATTTCTATTCAAAAAGTTACAAATGTTTTAAGGCAGGTTGCCATCAAAAATGATATCCCATCAAATTATTATAATGTAGTGAATCAGAATTTGCAGGTTTTGGATATAGTGGATGCTTTAAAATCTATCTATCCTGAAATGGAATTCACCTTTATTAACCAGCATTTAAAATTAAGAGAGCTGCTCGTTAGCCCTGAAAGTAAACTTCAAAAACATATTGATTTCCCTAATGGGAATACCAGTCTGAAAGATGATTTATTGCTTTTTAAAGAGGCTTTGAGGTTTTAGGGAGTGGGATGTGGGGTGAAGGATGAGGGGTGTAGAATTTCAATTCTTTAATCTACTTTCTACCAACTTTAATCAGTGCAGACCTTTTTGCTTTTTGGCACTCACTTAAGCCATGCTTAGTAATAAGCTCAACACCCATCATCCTTCACCCATCAATCCTGCGTATCTCGAATAATCGTATTCAACTTATCACCTGAGACTTCCTCCACTGTCTCCCATTCTCCGTTTTCGTTAAGGCGCTGAATTACATATTTTTTTACGCCTCCTTCCCAGCCTTCAAAGGCATTCCATCTTAATTCATATTTTCTGAATTGTACATTCTTTTGCAACAAGACGGTATTACTTTCATCACTGGCATCTGTATCAATTGAGCAGTCATTAATCACCTTCACTTGATAATTGTAAGTATTATTCTCCGTATCACTTTCTTTATCTATATAGAATTGCTCATGAGGCTCTACGCTATCATGATACTCAAATTTACCTCCATTTTCACTTCTAAAAATTTCAAAAGCTGTGATCCTTGCTTTACCTTCTTCTGGTATACTCCATTCTGTAAAAACCTCTCCTGTTTCCATTACGGTAGTATTTTGAATTTCAGCTACTTGATTATTATAAATCTCATCAGTAATCTCAAATTCAATATAATTACTAATAGAACGCAGAGAATTTTGCTCAAAAGCCCCCACTCTATATTCATATACTCCGGGACATAAATCTTCCTCATCCTGGAAACTTAATGCATTGGTTTCCATCACCGCAATTTCCTGCCATTGCCCCTCTCCTTTTGACTTTCTGAATATTCGCTGATTATCTATAGAAAATCCTTTTGATAAATTCCAATTGATTATTCTTTCTCTATTTTCCGGTTCAGCCTGTTTATTCAAAAGTAAAGTATTGAATACAGTTAATTGTTCCCTAGCAACCGTATCTTCACAGAAAGGAACTGCCTGAAAAATATATTCATGTGACATATCCTGCGGGCGACAATTTTGATCATCATACATCATACGTTGGCTAGTCAGACCTTCCAAATCAATTGATTGAAGTAAAAAAAATCCATTCGGACTATCCCTGTAAACATTGTAGTGAGAAATATTATTATAGTTGTAGGCCTCGAATTCAAATTGGACCCTATTATTCTCCACTAATATTTGATTCAAATTGGCTTCTTTATGTTCTACTGTATCTCGAACTAAAACCTGATCTTCATGAGTGAAACTAACGGGACATCCATTATCATTTTTCACTGTTAAGGTGATATTAAAAGTTCCAGTATTCTCAATCAAAACAGTAGGACTTTCTTCCGTTGAAGTAATACCATTACCCAAATCCCATAAATAAGTTGGGTTAAGAAGATTTGTACTGTTATTCGTCAATTGCACTTCTACAGGGTAACATTCTCCTGAAATTTCCATATCAAAATCCACCTCTGGAGTCGGCAATACTTTTATATCATTCATTTTAAAAATCTGCTCACAGCCTTCTTCATTTTGAGCAATTAAAGTTACTTCGTAAACACCTACTTCCTCATATAAATGTTGTGGATTCTGTTCAGTAGAAGTATTTCCATCGCCAAAAATCCATTGCCATTGTACAGCACTTGCCGAAATATCTGTGAAATTAGCTGTGTTTGGTAAACACACCGTTTTTGTTTCAATTTCAAATTCAGTTTCAGGACCACTTACATTTACCAAATTTTCTTGTCTTAACGTATCTTGACAACCCAATTCATTGGTAATAACCAATGTCACGTCAAAATTACCCACAGTATTATATAAATGAATTGGATTAGCAACCCTTGAAGTATTTCCGTCTCCAAAATCCCACAAATATCTTTCAGCACCATTAGACAAATCTTGAAAAGACACTTGAACAGGCACACAGTTAGATGAAATTGTATCTGCCAACTGAAAATCAGCTTGTGCAGGAATTACTCTAATATATTGCGCCATGTTTACCGTATCGGCACAGCCCATATCATTTTCTGCAATTAACTGAATATCATAAACACCCTCGGTTTCGAACAAATGAACTGGATTTCTTTCAGTACTTGAATTTCCATCTCCAAAATCCCATATCCAACTGACCGCATCATCACTTATGGCATTAAATTGAACATTACTTCCTAAGCAAATCTCGGTTTCATCAGCCTCAAAACTAGCTGTAAAAATAAAACTCATCGACTTCTTCTCCTCTACTCTACACCCATTATCATTTTCTACAGTCAGGTTTACTTCTGATTGTGGAAACTCATAATAGGTATGTGTTGGGTTTTGCAAGCTTGAAGTATTTCCATCACCAAAATCCCATAACCAACTGCTTGCATTTACACTTTCATCAGTGAATTGAACAGTTACAGGTAAACATGTTTGATTATATTCAAAGCTGAAATCACTGCTCAATTCCTGAACTACTATAAAGTTTGATTTAGTTATAGTATTACTACAATCACCATTTGAGGCGGTTAAAGTAACCGTATAATTACCTGGCGTAAATTGTACATTTGGGTTTTCTGCGCTGCTTGTTGCCCCATTTCCAAAATCCCAAAACCATTCTGTTGCTCCCTCTGACTGATTTTGAAATCGAATAGAGGTTTCTCCACAGCCTGTAGTTTTATTAGCTGTGAATTCTGCTATTGGATTTTTTACAATAATATTTTGTGGTAGTTCAAAAATGTACTCACAACCCTCAAAATCGGTTGCAATTGCATTTACCTCGTATTCTCCACCTGCACTGTAAACATATGAGCTATCAAAATCATCAATAAGTACTCCATTCCCCATATCCCAACTAATACTTTCAAAACCGATCAAGTTATGTTCAATGGTTAATTCATCTCCTAGACATAATGATTGCTGATATGTAAACTGGTTTTCTTGATTACCAATAAAGACATTTTTAATTTTGGTTGATGCACAGCTATTGTCACCACTAGCAGAAAGGCTAATAGAATAAAGCCCTTCATTTTCAATCAAATAACTATTATCAGCTGATAAATCAATCACTTCATTATTCAGCTTCCATCTATAATTCTCAAAATCAGGATTTACAGGATTTAATACAATTTCATATCCTTCGCAAAGCTTTTTTAATTCATATTCAAAATCTATATCAGATCTACTGACAGTTACTGTGATATAATCCTCAACCAACAAAGTACTATCATCATCTATTTTAGCCCAATAGCCAATTACATATTCACCTGTCTCATAAAATGTTTCCGTAAAACTTCCTCTAGAATGAGTCTCTCCACTCTCAAATCTCCATTGAAATTTATTCGCACTTGGAATAGGGTTTACTAAATCAATTGAATAAGGGACATTACAAGTAGAAAATTGAAATTTACCGATCGGACTGTCGCCATCAGTTTCTTCTTCTTCCTCCTCGATTTCAGGATTTTCGCAATCCGTCCAGGGATTAGGAATCATAATAGCCTTCGATTTAGTGCACTCTCCGCCACTACCTACACTTAGGGTAATACTAACATCGCCTAAAGAAATGAAAGAAACATTTAATTCCGTATCAGTTCCAATTAAGCTTTCATTATAAAACCATCTGGCTGTTTGCCAATCTTCTAAATCAGTTTCAATATTCACGCTAAAGTAACCACATTCATCTCCTTCAGTTACTTCAAGATTTGTTTGTACATCTAAATCAGGTATTTCAATTACATTATATCTTTCTATAGTCGTTTCACAACCATTTTTATTATGAGTTGTTAAGGATACTTCATAAGTCCCTGCTTCGCTATAACTATGAATGGGGTTTCTTTCTGAAGAAGTATTATTATCACCGAAATCCCACTCCCAATAATCATATCCCATATCACCGCTAAAATGTACTTCAGTGAATGTACATGATTCAATTACTTCAGGCTCATCTAAAGGAATACTTCTATCCAAAACAGTAATAGGAGATTCGAATTCATATTCTACTTCACAACCATTATTATTGATATAAGTCACTATGGGATAATAAACTCCCGGATTCTCAAATTCAAAATTTACAGTACTTCCTTCCTTTTCAGTACTATCCAACTCCCAACTTATAGCTGATGCTCCTTCATTCAATATGGTAATCTCAGTAGTAAATGGAGCACACCCTTGCCATTCACTGACATTCACATTGGTTTCCTTCTGGAAAACCTGAATTTCATCATTTAACTCAGTTTGAACAATGCAGCCACTTTCATACTCCGTTATTGCTATTACATTATAATTTCCATGATTCTGAAAAGTATAATTTAGATCCGCACCTTGAATAGTATCACCATTTATTAACCAGGCATAACCTACAGCATCCGAGGTGTTATTTGATGCCACAAAATCGAAAGGTTCACAACCACTAATTTGAGGATATGTAACAGCTACATCTTCAACTTCTTGTACATTAATTAAGGCATCTTCTTCAACTGAAATAGTGCATCCTGCATCATTTGTAAAGGTTAATTCCACATCTATTTCACCATCCTGATTTAGAACTACAGTGATTTCCTTTCCTTCATACTGCTGACCATTAATTTCCCATTCAAATCCATTCATAGAAGAATGTAATGCTGTTAAGGTAACTTCTTGACCAAGGCATACATTTGTTTCGCTAACTTCAATGGTAGGTGCCTGAATTTCATCTACTGTAATTAAGGAATCTAATTGAGTGGTTATAGAACAGCCTAATTCATTAGTATAATTAACTTCTACGGTATATTCACCTATTGCATCATATAAATGCTCGATAGTTGAGCCGGTTATAGTAGTTCCATCACCAAGATCCCATTCTACCTGAGAAACTGTGCCTTCTAATGAGAAAGATATATCATTGCTATCAGTTAAGCATTGAACAAATCGGCTAGCAGAAATTTCCACTTCCTGCGCCTCCTGGATCTCAATTACATTTTCCATGACCGTCATTTCCTGACAAGATCCGTCCACTATAGCGGTAAGAGAAACTGTATAAATACCTGCTTCATCATATTGATGAGTGGGGTTTTCTTCCGTTGATTGATTTCCATCACCAAAAGACCATACATATGAATCAGCATCAGTAGTTAAATTATTAAATACAATGCTTTCTCCTATGCAGTTTGAATTATTCACAATTGAAAAATCAACTACAGGCTTTTCGTTTACCGAAATAAGGTTTTCATATCTGAGTGTATCAGTGTTACCTGATTGTAATGTAACAATTGCCAAAACCTCCCAGTCACCAGCCTCCTCAAAAATGAAAGTAGGTTCACTTACAGTCGAGCTTTGACCATCCTCTGTTTGCCAAACAATAGATTCAAAATCATAATTTTCAATTGCGAAGGCAACGACCAAAGGCGTACAGCCGGAACTTTGATCCGCTTCAATTTGACCCCAAGATTGAAAAGCAACCCCAATAAGGCTTAAAAAAAATATAATTGATGATTTAAAAAGTATAGTTATTTTCATGATGACGATGATTATATAATTAACATAATTTTACCTGATTTATCAACTCCAAGTCCTTCATGACCTTTTGCATAAACTTGATAAACATACCCACCTGAAGGTGCAGTTTCCCCATTCACAGTTCCATCCCATTTTTTATCGATGTCGGAACTGGTAAAAACTACATCACCGAAACGGTTATAAATCACCATTTTATATTCTTTAACTCCTTTAGCCACAGCGCCAAAAGTATCATTCAATCCATCTCCGTTTGGAGTAAATGCAGTTGGAAATTCCACTGAAAAGGGCTGAAATAGGGTAATAACATTAGATGTGCTCATAACAGAATCATTTGAAGCACTTATTGCTAATATACGAAATTTGGTGGGTTTTTTATCCGGATCTGCAGTTGCAAAACCAGCATTTAAGCCAAGAATTATTAATGCGATAGTGATGATGATGTTTTTCATGATGAATTCCGATTTATGATATATCAAAATTCGTCATATTACTACTCCTATAAATCAGAGGAATTCTTAAATAAAAAAATACGGATAAACCGCATTAAAATAAGGGAATGTACTAAAAGGGTTTAGGTGAATCACTTAATGGTTGGGTGAGGTTTCAGGGGATTTTTCGAATCATCACGAGCTATGAAGCTAGCGCTAACCTTTAATTTCATGTGCGCATTGCGAAGCAAAATGCGTGCTTACCTTAATCACTCAGTATATTTCACGATTAAATGAATAAGTTTCATTTTCATTAAACCATTTCCTGAGGTCTTGAAGGGCTTTTTTGTAATCATCTACCATTAACTCTCCAAATTCGTCTGTAGGTAGAGGAAAATCGTGAATTGCATGTGGCAATGCTTCCATAATTCTATAAGCACAAGTGATTTTTTGATTGCTATCTGGATTGGCAACACTGCAATTGGCTTTCTCAGATTGAATCTGGGTTTCCAGAAATTCAAATATTTCTGGCTGTCGAGTATAGACCAAACCCGGAACTATGTCATAAGAAAAGGCATCATTAATTGGGGCTTTTTGTAAGCGGTTGGTAATGTAATCGATTGCTTTTTCATCTCCCATTCTGGCTAAGGATAATCTAATATTCCATCTGGTGACAGCATTATTCTTTTCTACTAAAAAGCTTTCAAGCTTTGGTATGACTGATTTGATCTGTAAAAACCCAATAAGCTTTACAAAATCATTAAAATGAGGCGTTTCAGCATTTAAATGACCTAAAACCCTAGACTTATGGCTTTCAGTAAAAATAGTATTCTTGAAATTTGTCATAGCCTCAATAGCATTTCCTGCTATTCCTCTATCAGAATCATTTAAAGCATTAATTTGCTGATCAATTGCTTTTTGCCTTACCGAATTATCAGCAGAAATCTGTGCAAATCGACTACTTAGATTATAAGCTTTAGAGCGAATTCGAGCTGTACTATCGGATTGATATTTTTCTAGTTCTGTGATAAGCACATCAAAATCATTTTCTGGTTGAAATAAGCTTTGAGGTGCTGTGGCATAGCTGCCATTCTTTGCTTCTTCAAAATACTGATTAAGCGCAGTTACAGAAGATTGAGCCCATAATGAAAGGGCTAGAAATTGTAGGGTTATGGTTAGGAGGGGTTTCATTGGGGTTAAATATTATTTTTAACTTCAGTCATCAGATGCATTAATTTCATACGGAGATAAAAATGAGTTTTCAGTAGGTTGAAGATATTCGTTTTCACTATTTCTGAACTCTTCTAATTCCAATAATATATTCCTTGCTTCTAATGCATATTTATTGTTACATGTTGATATAGTGTCTAATTCTAAAGTTTTTAACCCTTCCTTCCAATCCTTTGGATTAATTGTTTCTTCTTTTTCTAAATTTAAAAAACAATTGTACTTATAAAAATATTTCTTGGTCAAAGTAACTTCTACTTTGGTTGTATCTAGTTCTTCTTGCTTAATGAGGTAGTAATATTTATCTATATTTTGACTTCCATTTATTTCTTTATATAACACTAAAGAATCATTTTGATAATAATATTCTTTCGATTCGTAATTAACAGGCTTCATTTCGGTGTTGTTCATCTTTTGCCCCTCATTTATATTAAATGCATATTGGATATGTACTTTTACCACTTTATTTGCTTCATTTAAATAATAAACTCGTTTTGAGAAATTAGAAAAATAAGAAACTTCCCCGCCTTGACCATCAGGAAACTCAATAGAAAAATTCTTATAATCTTGTACCCTTAATTCTCGGGTTTTAGGGTTTTTATAAAATCTCATAAAATAGCCATTCAAGACATCGATATATGAATTAGGAAAAATATACTGATTAAATTTGCTTAAATTCTTATTTGTCTTAGATACATAATTCTGGATTTCTTTTATGCGCAATCCTTTGTCTATATCTTCAATAATTTCAATACCAAGGTAATCTGTTTTTGGACTTTGAAATAATAATTCTTGACCACGCATCTTCCTTACAGCATTCACAATTTCATCAAATGACATATTCTGTATTTCTTCATTTGAATATATCAATCTAAGCGAATCAGTGACAGATAAATCATCTTGAGCCTGACAAAAAAGCAAGGAGAAAAATAATATACTAGATAATAAAAATTTTAGATGCATAATTCTATTCTGTTAAATAGTCAGATACCAAAGCTTCAGGAATTTCAAAATGCATATAATCCACTCTTCCTGAGTTCCAAGTTCCACCCCATGAAATATCTTGTTGATTAAGAAATGTGTTAATTAATGTAATGGGCACATCACAAAATCCATCTTGAAACAAATTATTATTGAATCTATTATTGTTCCAAGATATCAATATATCTGAATAGTCTTCAAAATTAGAATATCCTAGTGAATTTACTGAAGATTTAAAAGATTCTAAATCATCAATAATTACACTAATCTCCCCCAATTCATAAGTATTATCTGCAACCCATGTCAAAAGACTTGATATATTCTCATTACTAAAATTATTTTCTAATAGAGAAATATCTGAGTATAATTGCTGAGATAGTTCTTTTAACTGAACTAATTGTTCTCTTCCAGTTTCACTAAAAGTAAAGAATTCTAATAATGGTTTATTAGAATTTAGAAACTCATTGAATTTTTTAACCCTTTCGTAATAAGTTTGTACTGCTGAACTATTTTGTGTTTCTAATGAAATTATAAATTCATCAAATGATGAAAATGGATTCTCATTTTCTAATTTATATATTGAATAATTATCAATATCCTTCTCATAATCTTCGAAAATTTCAGTTGCATTTTGGAAGTCATTTAAATCATATTCATTTAGTAAATCAACAAACATCTGATTCTTTTCAACTATTAAACGCGCATCATTCATACTCATTATATTGAGCCCTGTAACTTGATTAATAAACGCAATTACTTCCATGTCACCTTTGTAATTCTTATAAATAAAATTCATCAAGTAAATATTTCCTTTTGGATAAATATCTACACAAAGACCATAACTATGATTACTTATCTTCGTGCTTTCTTGAATTCTCCTCAAATTTATTCCTCCTATATTATCTTTGTATTTTGGTGGATGATTAATTGAGCTTGACGAATATACGTTGATTAACGCATCTCCTAGTTCTTCCTCAATAGATTCCAACTTTTCTTTAAATGCACTATGAACTCTTAGTGTTGTTTTTAAAAATTCCACTTCTTCTGTTTGGTCATACATATACTGAAGTGGGTTTTCAATATTTTCAAAAATTTCGCCTATTCCGTGTGATTGATCTCTAATCACACTTTCAAAAGATTCATAAGTTTTAAAGTTATCTACAATGCTTTTGACTTCCTCATCTACCTCCTCCCAATTTTCTCCAGCTTTATTAACTTCAAACTCAATATCAGGTAGTAGATCAATAAATGAGGCGTATTTATTCATTTCAATATCAATAATTCGATATAATCCATTTTCATCCCTTTCATCAACATAAAATCTACCTGAAATAAAGTTTTTATCCAAATGGCTATTATGTAATACCCCAAGATTTAAGACATAATCATCCTCAACTGAACTATTAAGAATATTACCATCCTCATCTATTTGACCCAACCATTCCACCTCGCCATCTGGATTGGAAATCTCCTTAAATTTTTCTGTAAACACCACTTCTCTGAAACTAACTCCTTCTTCTTCTTCAACCTCTTTCTTAGTAAGAAAAACCATTAAATGATAATCTGATAATTCAAAACTAAGCCCATCTACAATTTCTGCGATTTTTTTTATTTCATCATCCCAATTATCTATTAAGTATTTAAGTTTTATTGGCTCTGGTTTTAGGGATAACTTGGAATTACTTTTTAAGCTTAGGAAATCTATAGCACCCCCTGTACCCATCTCCCCCTCCTCATCATCTTCCAACCACCCAATCATACTCTCCGGATCATGAACCAAATCCCATTGGTGTTTGTAGAGTTCGGTGCCATCTGGGCGATAATCCATAAGATTATCGGTACTTTTTTCACTAGCTATATAGGCTTCATCGCTAAAAGTATGTCTTAACCTAAAGGCTCCGTGGGCTAGTTCATGGGCTATGGTTTTGTTAATGTTATCTACATTGTTTTTGAAAATGTAGCCAAACTGCCTTTTGAATGGCATAAGACCTGCTTTATCTGAATAATCACCGTCTATTACAAATAGATAATAGGCGTCCTTATCGAAATTTTCCTCACTACGCTTAAATTCTCTATTGAATTGACGCATATTCTGCGGAAAGCTTGCGAACACTTATAAACTTCTGTTACATACCCTGTGATCTTATCTTTATCCATATCATATAAGCCATATTTATATTGGAAATTCGATGAATCACTATCACAGATATAAGTGAAACTAGCTGATTCTAGAATCAATGGATATTCTTTGGATAGTTAAGGATAATCTTTTTTATTCAAATTTCTTGTAAAATAAATTCCATACTCATCATACTCAATTTTTGGAAAAGTATCTTTAAAATTGTGATAGTCAGTTTGAATAAATAAAAACAATATAGTTAAAATCTGTAATTTCATTTAATAGAAAGTAAACCGAAATTCAGTGTAGATATATTAATAGTCACCATAAAGTCCAAAATTTATAAACAGGGTCATCTACTTCTGGTTCGACATCAAATTTGGAATATGCTCTCATTGGCTTGGAAAGCAAAACAGAATCTACATCTACTCTATTAAACCTACCAAGACTGTCAATTGCATAATTTTCAATTACCACTTTAGTTACTAAAGGAGATTTTTCATCTTCCTGATTTGGGTTCTCGGCATCTTTGTAATTAAAAACCTTAATGCTGTCTGAATTTATTAAACTATAACTGAATCGGTCTAAAGAAGCACTTGTGTAACTTCTGATTTCCTCATTCACTACAAGTTCATCTATTTTCTTCCCTGTCTTATTAAAAGAACGTAAAACAAACCGTTCTGCTTTATTGTCAAATCTAGAAT
>NZ_JAGXGF010000196.1 GCF_024636815.1 Marivirga sp. | reverse complement strand
TTACTGCAGGATTTAATTATCAGGGAGTTATGGGAAACAATTACTCAGGAGTGTACGCTGGAATATCCATTCCGTTGTGGAGTGGTAAGAATAAAATTAAGACTGCAAAAGCGCAATACCAATATCAGCAGTCTAATGCCCAAGCAGTTATTACAGAGCGCCATTCTGATTTTTTGCAGCAATATAACAATTATGACTTGATGCTTCGGCAATATGGAGAGTACAGTACCACATTGGAAGGCTTGAATAGCGAAAAACTGCTGCTAGAAGCATTCCAGTTAGAGCAAATCTCTTTCATGGAATATTATGGGGAGCTGCAATTTTACCGGCAAGCTTATGATAAAATGCTGGGAATAGAAAAAGAGCTTTATCAACTTAAAGCCAACTTATTAAAACATCAATTATAACACACTAAAAAGAAAAAATTATGAAAATTAAAAACTTAGTATTCGCATTATTAATCCTTTTCACCATTTCATGTACATCACAGTCTTCCAAAGAAAAAAAAGAACACGGTCATGAACACGAAACCGAAGAAGCGCATGGCCATGCTCATGATGATGACACTGAACATCAACACCAAGACGGGGAACATCATGAACAGGAAGAATTTATCATTGAAGAAGACTCTACCCATACGCATGAAGATGGGAGTGAACATCATGATCATTAAAAATAAGTAAATGCGATATATCATACTATTAATAGCATTGCTGGCGATCTCCTGTCAATCAGCAGAAGAGCAAGGCCATGCCCACGATGCGGAAGGTGGCCACCTGAATGAAGAAAGTGAAATACCTGCTGTAGATTATACGCGTTGGACAGATAATACGGAGTTATTTGTTGAATTCCCAGCATTGGTTGTAGGCAAAATCAGTCGATTTGCAGCTCACTTTACCATTCTTGAGCAACACCAAGCTGTTAGCAAAGGAAGTGTAACTGTGAGTCTCATCAAAAATGATAAAGGTATTCGACATACAGTAGATGCACCCTCTTCGCCAGGTATCTTCACTCCTTCTTTACAACCTAAAGAAGCGGGAATTTATCAATTGGTGTTTGAATTGAAAACACCTGAATATTCTGATAAAATTGTACTAAACGATATTCGGGTTTTCAGTACAGCTGAAAAAGCAGTACAGGCTTTAAGAGGTGCAGAAGAAAGTGGTAATGCCATTAGCTTCCTGAAAGAACAAGCCTGGAAGATGGAGTTTCAAACTTTTCCAGTTGTGGAGAAAGAAGTTTTTCAAAGCATTCCTTCATCAGGTATCTGGAAAGTAGCCCCTTCTGACTATCAAACACTAGTTGCTCCTGCAAATGGACGGGTAAGTTTTGGCTCGGGAGTATTTACTGAAGGAAGCCCGGTGAAGACAGGTCAAATCTTAATGTCTGTTAGCAGTTCAGGTCTTACACACAATAATTTGGGTGCTGAGATTCAAAAAGCAAAAGCGGAATACGAACAAGCTAAGGCAGAATACGAACGGAAGAAGAAATTGTACAATTCGGAGATTGTTCCTAAGGCTGAGCTGGAGCAAGTGGAGCAAAAATTTCTTATGGCCAAAACCAATTATCAAACACTTAGGAGCGGATTTAGTACGGGTGGTAAAAAGATAATAGCTCCAATGGATGGATATATAAAATCGATTCAAGCCGTTAATGGCGGTTTTGCAGAACAGGGTGATCCACTTATGACTGTAGCAAGTCACAAAAGCAGCTTACTTGAAGTTCAGCTTAGTCCCAAATACAGTGCAGCCTTGCAAAATATCCAAAATCTTTGGTATCAGGCTAAGGATGGTGTTTGGTCAAGTCTAAATGAAAACGGAGGTGAAATTATATCAGTAAGTAAAGCAGTTGAAGCGAATAAACCTTTGATTTCTGTGTTTGCTCAAGTCAATGAAGCAGTGGAAATGCCTGAAGGAAGTTTTACCGAAGTACAGTTAGCAGTTGGAAAACCTGAGGAAAGCCTGGTTGTGCCGAATTCTGCTTTGTTGGAAGATTACGGTAATTATTCAGTTATCGTGCAGCTATCAGGCGAAAGTTTTAAAAGAAGAAATGTAATAATCGGAAAGCAAAATGGTAGCGAGGTAGTGATTTTAAAGGGCTTGAAAAAGGGTGAAGTAGTCGTAACAAAAGGGGCATATCAAGTAAAAATGGCTTCCATGTCCGGACAAGCACCTGCACATGGTCATGCACATTAAACGGTTAAAATTATGTTGAATAAGATATTATCGATTTCATTAAAAAACCGATTGATGGTGCTTCTTGCTGCTGTGCTTTTAAGTATAGCTGGAATTTATATCGCTCGGGACATGAACGTAGATGTATTTCCTGACCTGACAGCTCCAACGGTTTCAATCCTCACTGAGGCTCATGGAATGGAGTCCGAGGAGGTTGAAAAATTGGTCACCTATCAGTTGGAAACAGCCATGAATGGATCTCCGAATGTTCGAAGGATCCGTTCGTCATCCGGTGCAGGAATTTCTATTGTCTGGGTCGAATTCGACTGGGGAACTGATATTTATCGAGCGCGTCAGATAGTGAGCGAACGCATCCCTATGGTTCGGGAAAATCTCCCTGGTGGAGTAAGTGCCCCCACGATGGCTCCCATTTCATCCATCATGGGTGAAGTGATGCTACTAGGTATTCGCTCGGATAGTTTGTCAGCTATGAAGTTACGAACCCTGGCCGACTGGACAATTAGACCAAGAATTAAATCTATTGGTGGTATTGCCAACGTGATTGTGATTGGTGGAGATTACAAACAATATCAGGTTTTAGCAAAGCCTGAAAAGCTGAAATATTATGACGTTACGCTTAGCGAACTACTAGAAAAGGTTAGGGAAAGCAATGTCAATGCTCCTGGTGGATTTCTAAATGAGCATGGCAACCAATATATTATAAAAGGTAACGGTCGAGCCTACTCTGTGAATCAATTGGAAGAAGCTGTTTTGAAGCAGGTGAATGGGCAGACTATTAAAGTCAAAGATGTAGCCTCTGTGGAGATAGGTGCTGCTGATAAAATTGGTGATGCTTCATTAAACGCTTCTCCTGCCGTAATTCTCACTATCTCTAAGCAGCCAGACGTAAACACACTGGAACTAACCAAACGATTGGATGAAGCTATTGCAGACTTGAATGAGACACTTCCGGCTAGTGTAGAAATCAAAAACCAAATTTTCCGTCAGGCTGATTTCATTGAGGCATCAATTGATAATCTAAATCAAACATTGTTAGAGGGAGCGTTCTTTGTGGCCATTGTGCTTTTTATATTCCTGATGAACTGGCGTACAACCATCATTTCATTGCTTGCAATTCCTATTTCCTTACTCGCTTCCATCATCGTGTTAAAGTTATTGGGTTTTACCATTAATACCATGAGTCTGGGTGGTATGGCCATTGCAATTGGTGCTTTGGTGGATGATGCTATTATTGATGTAGAGAATGTTTATAAACGATTGCGCGAAAACATTAGAAAGCCAAAAGAAGAACGATTACCTGTATTGAAAGTGGTAAAAGATGCTTCAGTAGAAATCAGAAGCTCTATCATCATTGCTACGCTCATCATCATTGTCTCCTTTATCCCGCTCTTTTTCTTGAGTGGCATGGAAGGACGATTGCTACAGCCTTTGGGGATTGCCTTCATTACTTCGGTACTTACATCTTTGATTGTGGCGGTGACTGTAACTCCTGTCCTTTGTTCTTACTTGCTCAATAGTGATAAAGTACTTACTAAGCGTGCAGAAGGAACAAAGGTAGAAAGATGGATGCAGGCCCGCTACGTGAGTGCTTTAGATCGTGTGTTAAAGTTTCCTAAAACCGTAATTGGTTTAACTATTGGCGCATTTATTATCAGTTTGGTTTTACTTTCTCAATTAGGCCGAAGCTTTTTACCAGAGTTTAACGAAGGCTCCATGGTTATCAGTGCAGTTGGTCCCCCCGGCATGTCACTGAAAGAAAGTAATAAAAGTGGCAAATTGATAGAAGAATTACTACTTGAAATACCAGAAGTGGAAGTCGTGACCCGCAGAACAGGGCGTGCGGAATTGGATGAACATGCACAGGGGGTGAATGCTGCTGAAATAGACGTACCATTCAATCTTGAAGGGAAATCGAAAGAAGACTTTTTTCAAGAGGTAAGAACTAAACTAAGTATCGTGCCTGGAGTGAACATCACATTAGGACAGCCCATTGCCCATAGGATTGATCACATGCTTTCTGGAACTCGAGCCAATATCGCTATCAAAATTTTTGGTGATGATTTACAGCGTCTGTTTGAATTAGGTAAAAGCATAGAGACCAGTATCAAATCGATTGAAGGTATAGCGGATGTGGCGGTTGATCAACAGGTTGAGGTACCGCAATTGAGAATTACTCCCAAACGTCAATTATTGGCTGCTTATGGAATGACTGTCGGTGACTTGATGAAACAAGTTGATATTGCTTTCGCTGGAGAGAAAGCTGGGGAAATCTATGAGGGACAGAAATATTTTGACCTAGTGGTTCGCTTTCAAAAGGAATCAAGAAGTAATATTGAAGCGATAAAATCGGCTCTTATTAGCTTACCAAATGGTGGGCAAACCACCTTAGATCAAGTTGCAACTATTGGTTCTGTAAGTAGCCCGAATACCATTAGTAGAGAGAATGTTAAACGTAAAATTGTTGTGGCTGCAAACGTGCAGGAAAGAGATTTGCGTAGTGTTGTGAATGAAATTCAGCAAATTGTAGGAGACAATATTGAGCTACCAGAAGGTTACAGAATAGAATATGGTGGACAATTTGAAAGTGAAGCCAAAGCTTCAAAATTGCTATTGATAACCGCAGTAATAGCCATTCTAATTATATTTCTATTGCTTTATTTCGAATTTAAAGATGTAAAATTATCATTTATTGTATTAATCAATTTGCCCTTGGCACTGATTGGTGGAATTTTGATAGTTTATTTCACTTCTGGAATAATCAGCATCGCTGCCACCATTGGTTTCATTAGTTTATTTGGTATTGCAACCCGAAACGGTATTCTTTTGGTCTCTCGTTTTGAAGACTTGCGAAAGGATGGCATGCAGGGTTTTGAATTACTCAAAACAGGTGCCTTAGACAGACTCAACCCAATCCTGATGACCGCTTTCACGACAGGACTTGCTTTGATACCACTTACTTTAAAAGGTGGTGAACCAGGCAATGAAATTCAAAGTCCGATGGCTGTGGTCATTCTGGGTGGTTTACTCTCAGCCACAATCTTAAACCTGTTGGTGATACCTTGTGTATATGAATTGATGAATAGGGTAAAAGTCAAAGATTAAACATAAGCTTTTAAAATTTTAAAAGGCCAGATTTTTCATTTGAGAATCTGGCCTTTTTATGTTTTTTTTTTAAATCAAAAACTGTCTCAAAATAAAATTATTAACAGCTTCTTTTTTTGATTCTTACAACCATTATTATTTTGAGCCGGGTAAAATTTATTCCTCCTTTTTTATTGCCAGCCCTGTTCACCCTTCAAAGGCACAAAACTGAAATTGGAAAACACCTCTTTTACTATTTTCTTTTCAGACTCTTTAGTTAATCGAAGCATCTGTTGTATTTGATTATCCCCTACTGGAATTACAAGGCAACCACCAACATTTAATTGCTCAATCAAAGCAGAAGGCACACTCGGAGCACCAGCTGTTACAATTATCTTATCATATGGCGCATGTGCAGGAATCCCTTGGGAACCATCACCACTAAAGAAATGAGGTTGATAACCCATTTGAGGGAGAAATTTACGGGTACGTTCATACAAAGGCTTTTGATATTCGATAATATAAACCTTAGCACCCAATTCGCATAAAACGCATGCTTGATAACCAGAGCCTGTGCCAATCTCCAATATTTTATCGCCAGGTTTTACTTGCAATAATTCAGACTGGAAAGCTACCGTATAAGGTTGAGAAATTGTTTGACCATGTCCAATCGGAAAAGCTTTATCTTGATAGGCATGTTCTAAAAAGGCATTTTCAAAAAAAACATGACGTGGGATTTTCCCCATAGCCGATAAAATTCTATCATCTTCTATACCCTTATCACTCAGTTTCTGAATCAATTTTCTACGCATTCCCTGATGCTTGTAGCTGTCTTCCATCATATATCAAACTTATGAAAAATTGAGGATAGGTGAAGAAAAAAAATGAATAATAAACCGCTATAAAGGCAAAAACCTTCCAGGTATTGAAAACCTGGAAGGTTTAATGAAATGCAAGCAGATGCTTGGTGTGCCACCGTCAACTGAAGCAGTGTTTCAAAAATAATGGAAGCAATTTGCCTTTTTTTGAATGAGATTCAGTCAATTATTGAATATCAATAAATTCCGGGCGTCCTCCTCGCGAAGGTGAGGATCTATTCATTTTAACCTTTGGTTAAAATATTAAGACAGCTGGAAACTGGTCATAAACAATAATCATTGATAAATATTCCTTCTATGACAAGAGTCTTGAAAAGAATTTTCAAGACAACAAGATCCCTTCCTTCGCAGGGATGACTGCTCGAGTTAAGATTGTAGATGCTCAAGGTCTGTGGCACACAAACCACTTGAACACCCCTTCATCTTAAGGAATGCTCACCGGCTCTCTCTGCAACCTATCCTCAATCACTTTCTCAATATGAGGAAGAGAGCTGTACAATTGCTCGTAATCATCAATGATAAAGTATTTAGTCTGAAATTTATCTTTTCTGTAGCTGCTATCAATGATGGCTTCAACATTATAGTCAAAATGCTCTGGTTCATCAGAAATAGAGAATTTAGTTTCTCCTGGTGATGAAATGATTCCTGCGCCATAAATTCTTAAGTCTCCTTCTTCTCTGATTAAGCCAAATTCAATAGTAAACCAGTAAATTCTGCTTAACAAATGTATTGCCCATTCATTATCCAAATGTCTCAATCCGATTTTTGCCAAGCCTTGCAAGAAATCAACAAAAGGTTGATTAGTCAGCAATGGAATATGTCCAAATACATCATGGAACATATCTGGCTCTTCTAAGTAATCCAACTGCCCTCTCGTTCTCAACCATGTGGTAGCAGGAAAAATTCTGTTACTCAACAACTCAAAGAATTTACCATCCTCCACTATGCCAGGGACAGCTGCCACTTGCCAACCAGTCAATTCTTTTAAGTATTTATTAGTCTCCTCAAAATTAGGAATAGCTTTTTCAGTAAAATGAATTTTGTCAATCCCTTCCACAAATTCAGTGGTAGCTACTTTCTTAATGTTTTCAAATTGTCTTCTGAAAAGTATTCCCCAAACTTCCTGGTCTTCGACTGTGTAATTCTCGTAAATCTGTTGCATGATATTAATAATTAATTTTTAATGTTAGTGTTTAAAAATTGGACATAAAAAAAGCCCGAATCCATTGGAATCGGGCTTGGTATATTTTCTATTTGAAATATGTCTTACATCATATGCATAACACTACCATTACCGATTCCTGTCGGGACTTGATAATAGTAATAATATGTGTTGTGCGTGAAATTCATTTGTGCAAAGCTAATGGAGGAATATTTAAAAACAAATAGATTTTGAATAATACTGATTAATTTTAATTTATTCATGATTGAATGGGAGAATCAGTACCAATCAATTGTCATTTACTCTAAGGGTTTAGAATAAATAGCATTCGTCTTCAATTCTTCAATATAAAACAAATTATATAATTTAGAATCATGGACTTGTAAATGATGCGAAGCAAACCTACTTATCTCAATTTCATTTAATGAAAAATCACTTACTTCAATTTTAAACAAACGATTTCTTTCACTTCCAAATGGATTATAGTACAAGTAATAGTAACCGGTAACTCCATCCTTCAATAGCATGCAAGAATAATCCTCAGAATATTTAGAGCTATTAACATTATAATCGCTCAGATTAATTTTCTTTACAAGCCCATTTTCAGGACCTATCAAAAGTAGTTCTCCTGACTTATTGTTAATTAGAATTATATCAGCAGTAGAGTCAATAACAAAAAATTGAATTGACGGATTAACACTATTTACCCCGTATTCATTCGCATTATGGTTACTCCTGTACAAAGTATCGTAAGGAGAAGCTAAATAATCAACCAAAAAATAGCTCAACTCATTTCTCATTTTAGAAAAAACAGCTGAGCTAGCCATATCAATTTTCTCCTTTCTCTTATATGAAAGGGGAATAGTAGATTTACTTTTTCGTAATCTTTCAGGATATCGATGCTTTTTAAACCTCCCCTTTTCTCGTTGTATTTCTAAATAC
>NZ_JAGXGF010000195.1 GCF_024636815.1 Marivirga sp. | reverse complement strand
CCTGTTTTTTCAAGACTATCGATTACCGCTTTTCTTTCTGATGCCTCATCGATTGAATCTGCACATAAAATTGCCAATTCATCCGCTACGCACATCATTACGTTAGTATGGTAAATAGGAAGTCTAGTCCCTTCGAAGGTTTGATTGGCTGTAAATTTCACGGCTGTGTAATTGAACTTTTCGCAGAATTCATCAAGCACTATTTCGTTTGTTCTGACAGAAATAGCAGCATACGCAATTTTGTTCGGTCGGTCTAGAATCATGCTCCCAGTACCTTCTAAAAATCGTGATTCGTCCTCGTGAGAGGAGAAGTCGATAATTTCAGAAATTTTTAAGCTTTCTTTTTCCTTAAACTGCTCTAGAATATCATTTCTTCTTTCTGATCTTCTATTCACAGCATACATAGGATATAACCCTACTCGTCCATCGTCATGGAAAGACACCCAATTATTAGGGAAAATAGAATCTGGTGTACTAGGCTCTGGTGTATCGTCTACTACAATCACATTGATTTTTTTGCCCCTAAGTTTTTTGACAAATTCCTCGAATTCCTTAGACGCTTTTGATTGAATTTCAGATTCGCTCAAGCCTTCTATAGCCTTTTGGTAATAGTTGTTGATAGCTGTCTGCTCGTTAAATCTAAACTGAACAGGGCGAACCATCATTAATGTATCGGTGCTTTGCTTATTTTCCATCTGATTAAAAATTTTCTACAAGAATTACTTTAATATATTAAGCTCTTTCAAGCGGTAAAGTAGAACATCTTAATAAACCTTCCATTTTTGAAATTTCTGAGTAAGGTACTTTTTCAACTATGTATCCTTTTTCTTCCAAGATTCCTGTTAAGCGAGTGAAGTTTTCTTCTAAGACCACAACTTTTGGGCTGATAGAGAAAACATTGGAGTTCATTTCATACATCTCATCTCGAGTAATATGGATTAAATTTTCCTCCCCAAAATAATCTCTGAGGTAATTATAATCTTCTTCAAGTTTAAAACCACTTTTATAAATAATGGCTTGGTTTTCTCCTATTGGTTGAAAACAGCAATCTAAATGCAAGGCATTGTCTTTGGCTACTTCATCCGATTTATTGAGCTGAAAACCCTTCACCTTTTTGTTAGGGAATTCATTTGCTAAAAATTCTAATCCTGCTCTATTTGTTCTGGATACAATGTATTTCTCGAAATCTTCTTTTTCAGAATAACCTACAAAAATATGATCTTTCCAGAGCATTACATCCCCTCCTTCCACTCTTACATCTTCTGGCACCGTAACTATATGGTCTGGATTAATTTGTTCTAAAATGTATTGAATACCTTTTATTTCCTCTTTTCTGTCTTTAAGAATTCTAGGTTTGATGAATTTATCTTCAATTACAAATCCAATATCTCTGGAGAAAATCTGATTATAGTCTTTTATGATTTCTGGTCGATAAACTTTCACACCATGTTTTTCTAAAACTTTTGCAAAAGCTTCAATTTCCTTCACCATATCAGCTTCTTTAGGATAAGTTCCTGCCTCAATATGCTCTTTAGACTTAGGGTCATAAGCGTCATCCAGATTGGGTATATCCCCAACACCTTTGGCAATTCCTAATATCACAGCCCTCAATGGGGAAGTCTCATCGTTTACAAATACATTTATCATAAAAAATATTGAATTATTTAATAGAAAAACCTGAATGTTTCAGCGTTTAAATTTTAGTTTTGCAAAGATTGCAAATATAATTCAATATTGCATTTCAACACCGTACTAAACTTTAGTTGAATGAAGAGTTACATAGATTTAATAGAACAAACCTTTTATTGGCCCCAAAAAGAATTTAATGTAGAGGATAATGCCTTGAAATTCCATGATGTCCCTTTAATGGATATAATTGAAAAGTATGGCACTCCTTTAAAACTGACTTATCTGCCAAAGATTAGTCAAAATATTAATCAAGCGAGAGAGTATTTCGCAAATGCATTCAAGAAATTTAATTATAACGGAGATTATACCTATTGCTATTGCACTAAATCTTCTCATTTCTCCTTTGTGATGGAAGAAGCCTTGAAAGCTGGAGTTCATATGGAAACTTCTTCCTCATTTGATATACCGATCGTTAAGAAATTGCATGATAAGGGATTGCTGACAAAGCAACATTATGTAGTTTGTAATGGATTCAAAAGACCACTTTATAGGCAATATATAAATGAATTGATTAATTCTGGTTTTGAAAATGTAGTTCCTGTTTTAGATGATTTAAATGAAATCGATAGTTACGAAGCAGGAGCCAAAAAGCCTTTCAAAGTAGGAATTAGGATAGCTTCAGATGAAGAACCTACTTTCGAATTTTACACAAGCCGATTAGGAATTCGCTATAATGATGTAATTGATTTATATCAAAATAAAATAGCTAAAAGTGAGAAAGCAAAGCTTAAAATGTTGCATTTCTTTATCAATACAGGCATAAAAGATACAGCATACTACTGGAGTGAATTAGGCCGTTTTGTTGATAAATATTGTGAACTAAAGAAAGTAGCGCCAGAATTAGATACCATTGATATTGGCGGTGGTTTTCCTATTAAAACTTCATTAGGATTTGAATACGATTACCAATATATGGTAGATCAAATTGTAGAAAATATCCAATGGATTTGCGAGAAGAATAATGTAGAGACTCCAAATATCATGACTGAATTTGGTAGTTATACGGTAGGAGAGAGTGGTGCTACTATTTATTCTATCTTAGATCAAAAGCTGCAGAATGATAAAGAGCTTTGGTATATGATTGATGGATCTTTTATCACGCATTTACCCGATGTTTGGGGGCTAAATCAGAAATTTATTTTGATGGCCATTAATAATTGGAATGAGCCATTTCATAAAGTAAAGATGGGTGGCTTGACCTGCGATTCGATGGACTATTATAACTCCGAAGCCCACTCATTTGAAGTGTTCATGCCAAAAGTGGAGAGGAATGAGAAGCAATATGTAGGTTTTTTCCATACCGGGGCATACCAGGAATCCTTAGGTGGATATGGAGGAATTCAACATTGCTTGATCCCTGCACCAAAACATGTTTTGGTTGATAAAGATGAAGAAGGAAATATTACGACTAAACTATTTGCTGAAGAGCAAACTAGTGAGAGTATGTTGAAAATTTTAGGTTATTAGTAATCTAGAAAACCTGTCAGGTTTACTTAAATTATTAACCATGGGTTCCGGTAGGTGTGCCACCGACCAGGTTAGAGTCCATGGTTGGTGGCACACCAACCATTTAAACATCGATTGAAAACCTGACAGGTTTATCCTCTCAAGCCAAAGGAAGTACAAAAGAAAAAGTACTTCCTTTGTTTTCTTCTGATTCAATTTTTAATTCTGTTTTATGGATCGATAGGAATTCGCGTATAAGTTGAAGTCCTAAACCTGTACCTTTCTCGTTTCGAGTTCCTTTAGTAGTGATTTTTTTATCCTTTAATTTAATTCTCTCCAATAGAGGTTTTGAGATTCCCACACCATTATCCACCACCTTAATGATAACTTTACCCTCTTCTGTTATTTCAGTTTCAACTTTTATTTTGCCATTTTCGGTGAATTTTAAAGCATTATTGATGAGATTTCTCATAACGAATCTCATCATAGCAAGATCTGCTATAACCTTAATATCAGCTTCTGCTTTACATTTCAAGGTATTATTCTTTTCCTTAGCGTTGCCCTCAAATAAGTTGCAGACCTCAAGCACTAAATCCTGAACTTTTACTTCAGTAAAATTCACGTCATTAGTACTTCTTGACCATTCCAGAAGATTTTCAACTAACTCATGGAGATTGTTCAAGTTATTTTTTACCAAAGGAAAGAGCTGTGCCAAATCCTCAGGATTATTGGCATCAATATACTTTGAATTCATATAAGTTCTCAAACTATTGATGGGACCTTTTAAATCATGGGATATTATGCTCGTGATTTGATTATTAAGATGATTTAGAGATTCTAACTTTTCATTTTTGATTTCGAGTTCATTTTTTTTGTCTCGCAACTCAATTAGTTTAGAGGCTTGGCCACCTAATATTTTTAAGGCCTGAATTTGGTGTTCACTAAGTTTTTTAGGCTTTGAATCCATAACACATAAAGTTCCTAAATTAAATCCATTTTCAGATTTGATAGGCATACCGGCATAAAATCTAATGTTTGGATTTTCTGTAACTAAAGGATTATCAAAGAACCTGTTATCTTCTACTGCATTTTCTATTATAAAAACTTTATCCCCATTTATAGCGTGACCACAGAAGGAGATATCTCGGTGGGTAGAATCGACTTTAAGTCCTTTGTTTGATTTAAACCATTGCCTGTCAGCATCTATAAGTGTTACCAAAGAAATAGGGACTCCACAAATAATAGAAGCTAGTTCCACTAAGTCATCAAAATCTTTTTCTTTTTCAGAATCTAGGATGTTTAACCTGCGGAGTTCTTTTAATCTTTCATTTTCATTATCTGGAATATCAGGCTTCTGCATGGTTCTCTTTTCTAATAAATAATTGAAGTTCAGGCTTTTTTCATAAAAAAAACTATCAATTACTAATTAAATATAATTTACAAAATAAATTACGATAACTGCGCGACTTCAGATTCTTTATTAATTTTTTTCACTAGACCTTGTAAAACTTTTCCCGGACCACTTTCAATAAAAACTGAGGCACCATCTTGTACCATCTGGTGAACTGATTGTGTCCATTTCACTGGAGAAGTTAATTGAGAGATCAAATTTTCTTTAATGGCTTCCACATCAATTGAGCCTTGTGCATTCACATTTTGATATACAGGGCATTTTGGCTCATTAAATTGTGTTTCTTTAATGGCTTGAGCAAGTTCTTCTCTAGCTGGCTCCATTAGAGGAGAATGAAAGGCTCCACCAACAGGAAGAGGTAAAGCTCTTTTGGCTCCTGCTTCTTTCATTTTTTCACAGGCAATTTCAATACCTTTATTTGAGCCTGAAATCACCAATTGACCAGGGCAATTATAATTAGCAGGAACTACCACTTCCTCATTGATTTCGTGGCATATTTTTTCCACTACATCATCATCTAAGCCTAAAACTGCCGCCATGGTAGATGGATTTATTTCACAAGCTTTTTGCATTGCCAAAGCTCTTTTATAAACTAATTTTAAACCATCCTCAAAAGATAAGGTGCCATTTGCTACTAAGGCTGAGAATTCGCCTAAAGAATGCCCTGCTACCATTTCAGGTTTGAAATCAGGATGAACCAAAGCATTGATTACAGAATGTAAAAAAACAGCGGGCTGTGTCACTTTGGTTTCTTTCAATTCTTCTGCTGTTCCTTCGAACATTATTTTCGTGATGTCAAATCCCAAGATTTCATTGGCTTGGTCAAATAGCTTTTTGGCATCAGCATTATTTTCATATAATTCTTTTCCCATACCGGGATATTGGGCGCCTTGGCCCGGAAATACATAAGCTTTCATGTTTATAGTTGTTTTTAAGTTGTACCATGCCCCAAAGGGATCCCTATGGGAGAATTCGCTACAAATTTTATTCCTACCAGAGGTAGGCCAGCTATCTTCGATTGCATGTTAAGATGGGCTAAAATTTATGCTCATTTCATAAAGTATTTATTTGTTATTAATATTCAGAACGTAATTAAAGTGGCAAGTTATAAACTTTTAGAAAATCTGAATAACCTGTTTTGGCTTAATCCATTTCTAAAAATCTATTTTTGATTTCTTTAGTGGGCATTCTACAACTTTCTCTTTTACCAAACCACTTATATCTATTTTTAGCAATAAGGTCATAAAAATAATCTCTAATAAATTTTGGGATGATGATGAAAGCATAAAATCCCTTCCAGGGTCCATCCAGATGACGGGCAATTTTCAAAGCGGCAGTACTCTTAGAATATAGTTGACCGGAATCCAAGTAAATAATACTGTCTGTATTTTCAATTACTGACTGAGGAACAAATTTTTTCGCAATTTTAGATTGCAAGGGCGCAAATTTAAAATAGCCTTTTTTATCTCTATCTATAATGAAATTGATAGCCCCATTACACAAATTACATACTCCATCGAAAAATATGATAGGTTTTTGTTTTTCCAATTACCTTATGATTTGAACATAACCCTTATACCTTTTTTGCTTGTTTTCTGGTCTCAACATGTCAAATGTTACGATGGCTTCAAAGAAATAGGTAGCGGAAGGTAAGGGTTCTCCGTTGAAATTTGTACCATCCCAATTAATATATACACTATTTTCGCCCCCACTTTCATAGGCATATACCTGCTTGCCATATCTATTGAAAACTTTAAATTCTATTTTTTCGAGAAATCTCGGACATTTATCTAGAGGGATTGCTGCAAGGTCACTAGGTTTTGGATAGAAAGGAGTAAAGTAGTCATTTTTCCCATCATTGCCAGGTGTGAAAACATTAGGAAATGCGATATTTGGACAATTTTCCTTACAGAATGTTTCTGAGAATTCGCTTCTATTTTCCGACTGATCAACAGCTCTTATTGTATAACATCCAGCAAATTCAGGTAGATTGTCATGAATAAAGAATGTATCTCGAGTGGTGCCAATTAGTTCAAATTCACTATCTAACTCGTTTTTAAAAAATATTTCATAGTAGTTAATTTCATTGTCACAGCTATCAGCCAAATTTGCATCCCAGAATAGCTCGTTTTGAAATTGATTAAAATCGCACGCTTTATCAGCTAAAAATTCCAGACACTTCCCTGGTGAATCTAATTGAAAACCAACATCAAATGGTGGACAAGGATCAATTTGATCATCAGGACGTGCGCATAAAATTTGAGAATCATTCAATAAAGGTTCAAATATATCTTCATTTCCATATCCTCCGGAAGTAGTGATGTAGTAGCAGTATTCTTCCATATTAGATAAGTTCTGATTATTGAATTGACCACTATCTAAATATTGGAAACCATTTAATGTGACATCAACCGAATCAATCAATACGAGCTGATTAGGATTTGCATTTACTTTATTCCTGTATATATAATGATATGGGTAGTCTTGATTAGTGTTAGACCAAGGGACGTTAGCCTCCCAGTTTAACTGAATGGATTCAAATAATCCTACAGAAGATAACCATACAGAAGATGCTTTAGCAGAGATTTCAATTATATTTTCTTCGTTTACTTCATCATTTAAAAGATAAAGTTCTAATTGATAGTTGTAAATCTCAGAAGTGGTGTTTAAAGCTGTGTCAGTGAAGGTAGTATCATCTTCTATCACTGCAATAGGCTCAAAATCTTCACCATCACTTCTTAAAACTTGATATTTATAAGGAGCAGGATAGATAGTAGTATCAATATCAAGGGGAGGTAACCAACTCACTGTGATTTCTCCATTATCAGAGTCTGTTTCATCAACAGTAACATTAGTAATTACTGGGCCTGTTGCAGCTATTTTTTGACATACTTCTTCTGATGCATAACTCACTCCACCTTTTGGCAATTCAAAAATAGCCACTAATCTATAACAATAAGTAGCGCCAAAATTTAATCCTTGTCCTGCGTTATCATCTAAAAAGGAATTTTGACCCACAGGCATGGCACCGATTAATTCATAGCCTCCATTTTCTGGAATTCCAATTTCACAATTTTCAGGTTCAAAATTAAAGCTATCTACTCTTCTATAAACTTGAATTACTTCGGCATCACCACAGTTATATTCATCCCAACTGATTTCAATTGATCGTTGAGGTTTACTTTCGGCCACCACATTTTTTGGTGATGGAGGTACCACAGTAACGCTCCAAGTTTCGAATGCGGTCAATCTTAATCCAGGACCATTATCAGTTGCTTTAAACCTGACCAAATAAGGATCTTCTCGAATATGCGAGCAATCTGTTTGCCAGGAGAATTTAGAAATTGAAGGAGTTTCAAAAAATTCATTACTATCTGGTAAAAGGGTTGCAGGCGGGGATAGAATAAATGGACCTCCAAATCCTTCAATTTTTACTAATGATTCAGGATTAGGATCAGTTGCAATTATATCAGCCTTCAATAAAGTTCCTGCTTCTATACAAGTATCTAATGGGATTTCTAGCTCAGGTGGGTCATTTTCAGTTTCGTCTACTATAATTTGCATATCACGAGTAACGCTTCCCAAAAAACGCCATTCACCTGCTATTTTTCTCCATTCTTCAGCTATAAAAGCAACATTGAATTCGCCTTTCATTCCTGGGGCATCCCAAATTAAATCACCAAGTACTTCATCTAAAGTTAATGTTGCTGGGCCGGTTTGCTGACTATTTTGTCCTCCTGCGGCTACTTCTGGAGATCTGAAATTAGGTACATCTACTCCTTGTCTACTTTGAGGAGTTACCAATTTAAAGGCAATGCTATCCCCATTGATGTCAAATGCTCCAGGGTTATGATAAAACAATACACCAACAGCTCCTTTATCTACAGGGGGGATTAAGAAGATTGGCGTGTCATTGCAACCAAAGAAAGGATCTATTCTTATTAAAGTTTCTACATAAAAAGAAACAGAACCAGAATTACTCATATTGATAATCCCTACATTTCTAAAATCCTCTACATAAGAGACTACATAATCTCCATTTGAATTGTAGTCATGTCTAATTTTAAACTCAACTAACTCAATCTCATCATCAATTATTTCTTTTCTGCTAAATCCATCTGGATTTAACATAATAGATTCACCATCTCCAAATTTGAACTCACCATTACCAAATAAAATATCAGAACCGGTATCTCTGTAGGCAGTAAGTGTAAATTCATATTCTCTTCCGCTACATCCAATTCTTCTGGCTGTAATTTCCCCTGCTCTAATGTGAGTTGCTAAAGATTCACCTAAGGTGCAGATAATCAATATGATGAATAGGATTAATTTTTTCACTAGTTAATTATTGGTAAGAATATTTAAAACGTTAATTTAAAAAATATTGTTCTTAAAACATCAAAACATTTAGATTTCATTAAAAGTTGTTCCAATCTTCTAAAATAGGTAGTATTATTTAGAATTGTTTAAAATAGAAAACACAATTGTTTTCTAAGTGTTCCAAATGTAACTTTGAGACGAAGATTTTATTATAAACCTAATAATTAAAATAAAATATATGAGTTGGCTTTCTGACACTTTAACGAGTACAATCGGTAGGAAATTAGTGATGTCACTTACCGGTCTTTTTTTAATCATTTTTTTAGTTGTCCATTTAGCAGGAAATTTTCAGCTTTTAGCTGATGATGGCGGAGAGGCTTTCAATGAGTATGCAAAGTTTATGACTTCAAATCCAATTATTCAATTCTTGTCCATTGGATTGTATGCATTTATTGTTTTACACATTGTAATGTCAATTGCATTGGTAATAAAGAACAAAAAAGCAAGGCCTGTAGGATACGACAAAGTAAAAGGTTCTGCTAATAGCTCTTTTTCCTCAAGAAATATGGGGATTTTAGGCTTTATAATTTTTGTGTTTTTGGTAATCCACATGAGAAGTTTCTGGTTTGAAATGAAATTTGGAACAATGCCTGTAGATGAATTCGGAAACAAAGACCTTTATCTTATTGTTAAGGAGGCGTTTTCACAATGGTGGTATGTTGCACTTTATGTAGTGTGTATGGTGGGATTGGCGTTTCACTTGTCGCACGGATTTTCCAGTGCATTTCAAACGCTAGGGTTAAACCATAGTAAATACACTCCATTCATTAAAAAATTAGGAATCGTTTATGCAATCCTTATCCCGGCTGCATTTGCAAGTATTCCATTAATCATGTTTTTCAATAGTTAAGGATAATTACTGTACTATGAATTTAGAATCAAAAATACCTGAAGGTCCATTAGCAGAGAAATGGACGAATCATAAATTTAATGTTAAGCTGGTCAACCCAGCTAACAAGCGTAAATACGATGTAATAGTAGTTGGTACTGGATTAGCCGGAGCTTCTGCTTCTGCTTCTTTAGCCGAGCTTGGTTATAATGTAAAAGCATTTTGCTTTCAAGATAGTCCTAGAAGAGCTCACTCTATTGCTGCTCAGGGTGGAATTAATGCTGCTAAAAACTATCAGAATGATGGTGATAGTGTTTATCGTTTGTTTTACGATACCATAAAAGGTGGTGATTACCGCTCAAGAGAAGCGAATGTTTACAGATTGGCGCAAGTTAGTGTTAACATTATTGACCAATGTGTAGCTCAAGGTGTCCCTTTTGCCAGAGAGTATGGTGGATTATTATCTAACCGTTCTTTCGGTGGCGCGCAAGTATCCAGAACATTTTATGCTCGTGGTCAAACAGGACAACAATTATTATTAGGAGCTTATAGTGCTTTGAGCCGTCAGGTTGCTAATGGTAAAGTTGAGCTTTTCCCAAGAACTGAGATGTTGGATTTAGTAATGGTGGATGGAAAAGCAAGAGGTATCGTTACTCGAAACCTAGTTACTGGAAAAATTGAATCACATAGTGCCCATGCAGTGGTATTAGCTTCTGGTGGTTATGGAAACGTATTCTACTTGTCGACCAATGCAATGGGCTCAAACGTAACAGCAGCTTGGAGAGCTCATAAGAAAGGTGCTCTAATGGCAAATCCTTGTTATACTCAAATTCACCCAACCTGTATCCCAGTAAGTGGAGATCATCAATCTAAACTGACTTTGATGTCAGAGTCTTTAAGAAATGATGGTCGTGTATGGGTGCCGGCAACAAAAGAGCTAGCTGAGAAAATCAGAAAAAAAGAAATTCATCCAAATGATTTGAGTGAGGATGAAAGAGACTATTACTTAGAAACAAAATATCCGGCATTTGGTAATTTAGTTCCACGTGATGTAGCTTCGAGAAATGCAAAATATGTTTGCGATGAAGGTAGAGGAGTAAATGAATCAGGAAAAGCCGTTTATCTTGATTTCAGAGATGCCATAAATAGAGACGGTCAAGATACGATTGCTGGGAAATATGGTAATTTGTTTGATATGTACAAGCAAATCACCGGAAGTAATCCATACAAAGAACCAATGATGATTTATCCAGCTGTTCACTACACTATGGGTGGTCTTTGGGTAGATTATAATTTGAAAACAAATGTTGAAGGCTTGTATGCAACAGGAGAATCTAACTTCTCAGATCACGGAGCAAATAGATTAGGAGCAAGTGCTTTGATGCAAGGTTTAGCAGATGGGTATTTCGTTCTTCCATATACAATAGGAAACTATTTGGCTGGTGAGAAATATGAGAAAATTGGTACGGATCATGAAGCTTTCAAAGAAGCAGAGAAAGCCGTAAAAGATAATATCGATAAGCTCCTTTCCATTAAAGGAACTAAGTCAGTTGACCACTACCACAAAGAGTTAGGTAAAATCATGTGGGATTACTGTGGAATGTCAAGGACCGGGGAAGGCTTAAAGAAAGCCAAGGATATGGTGAAAGAATTGAGAGCAGACTTCTGGAATAATGTTAAAGTTTTAGGTTCTAATGAAGAGTTTAATAGTTTATTGGAAAAAGCTTCCAGAGTAGCTGATTTCTTAGAGTTAGGTGAGCTAATGATTGATGATGCTCTTAATAGAGAGGAATCTTGTGGAGGTCACTTCAGGGAAGAGCATCAAACTCCTGAAGGTGAAGCAAAGCGTAATGATGAAGATTTTGCTTACGTTGCTGCCTGGGAATATACTGGTCCTGAAAAGCCGGAAACGCTTCACAAAGAGCAATTAATATTTGAAAATGTGAAACTGACACAACGAAGTTATAAGTAAGCTTTAGTCACCAAAAATATTTTAATTATGAAATTCACTTTAAAAATCTGGAGACAGAAAAATAACCAAGATAAAGGGGCATTTAAAACATACGAATTGGATGGTGTATCAGCAGATATGTCATTTTTGGAAATGATTGATGTTTTAAATGAACAATTAATAGACAAAGACGAAGACCCTGTTCATTTCGACCACGATTGCCGTGAAGGAATTTGCGGAATGTGCAGTATGTACATCAATGGCCAACCCCACGGGCCTTTAAAAAATGTGACTACCTGCCAATTGCATATGAGAAGTTTCCAAGATGGAGAAACCATCGTTATCGAGCCTTGGAGAGCAAAAGCTTTTCCTATAGTGAAAGATTTGGCAGTAGACAGAGGTGCATTTGACCGAGTGATTCAAGCTGGTGGTTATGTAAGTGTAAACACAGGTGGAACGCCAGATGCTAACGAAATTCCAATTCCTAAATCTGTAGCGGATGAAGCATTTGATTCTGCTACTTGTATCGGTTGTGGAGCTTGTGTTGCGGCATGTAAAAATGCATCAGCTATGCTTTTTGTAAGTGCAAAGATTTCACAATTGTCCATGTTACCACAAGGAAAAGTAGAAGCTGCTGAAAGAGCACAAAAAATGGTTGCACAAATGGATGAAGAAGGATTTGGAGCTTGTACAAACACAGGTGCTTGTTCGGCTGAATGTCCAAAAGGCATTGATTTGTCTAATATTGCAAGAATGAATAGAGAATATCTAGGAGCAAAAATTGGATCTCAAGATTAAGTAAATTAGAATTATATATCAAAAAAGGGCTTCGGCCCTTTTTTTATGTGGTTTATTTGTAAATTTATTTTGTATCCCATACTTTTGGATTTAAAATAAATATAGAAAAAAACCAAAACATCCCCAGACATTAAATTTCAACCAAAACCATATCCTATAGCAAGAGCTTCTAGCTCGTGCTTCATTCAATCTAGCTCAACCAAAATGCTAGCGCACGCGCAATGTCGTTAAGTTAAGCTAAATTCCTTTAGAATTCATGATTTTAAACCTTCTTCTAGAATCTGTTTTTGGCCGAGGAAAAGAACGGTTCATTCTTACTATTTCAGTTCTTCTTTTTAT
>NZ_JAGXGF010000194.1 GCF_024636815.1 Marivirga sp. | reverse complement strand
TAAGATCGCTGTAATTTAGTCCACCATCAGTGCTTAGCTGCCATTGATAGGTTGGCAGGGTAGTGGCTCCTGCGTTAACCACGAAAGAAGTACTTCCTGCCTCACAGATAGTACTTGATGTTGGCTGAGTGGTGATTTCAGGTTTTTCATCAACGGTTAAGGTTGCGGCAGTACTTGTTGCCACTGCATTACATGGGCTAGCGGCTCCATTGCTAACTAGAGCACGGTATTGATAGCTGTTTTCGGTACTACTGATGCCGGTCAAGGTTAAGGTAGCGGTAGTTGCTCCACTGTAAAGCACAGTATTGGTTAAGTTGCCAAAGCTGACACCATTATCAGTGCTAAGCTGCCATTGGTATTGCAGATCTGCCCCCTGTGCGGTAAGGCTGAAGCTGACATTGCTACCTTCACAAGCGGTTGCATTAGTTGGATTAGCGGTGATATTAGCTTCTTCTTCCACAGTTAGGATTGCTGGATCACTTGTAACACTTGGTGTACAAGCCCCACTTACGATTACCTTGTATAAATTTCCATCTTCTGTGGGTGTGGTTCCTGTAAGGTTTAGGGTAGCCGTTGTCGTGCCTAAATAAATTCCTGCATCGGACAGGTTGCTATAGGTTATTCCTCCATCAGTACTTTCCTGCCATTGATAGGTTGGTGAGGATGTTACCCCTGCATCTACGGTGAAGGAAGTATTGCCCGGGTTCTCACAAATTGTACTGGAGGAGGGTTGGGTAACAATTTCAGGTCTCTCATTAATTGTTAAAGTAGCAGATGTACTAGTGACATCAAGCCCACAAGTTGCGCTAACTACTACATCATAGGAATTCCCATTTTCAGTTGAGGGTACATTAGTTAATATTAAAGTAGCAGTGGTTGCTCCACTATAAATTCCACCATCAGCTAAAATGACTCCGTTTTCTCTCCACTGATAAGATAAGCCATCGCCTGAAGCAGCTACTGAAAACGAAGTATTATCGTTTTTACAAATTATTTTATTTGTTGGATTTGTATTTATTGTAGCTGGGGCACTGTCCACATTAAGTAGTGCATCTGCTGAGGTTTCGAAGCAATAATCATTATCAACTACTACTCTGTAAGAATATCCATTCATTGAGGCTGCTGCTGAAGAAATATTCAAAGTAGCTGAATTAACACCCGAATAAATACCACCGTTTAATATATTTACAAATCCTGTACCATCATTTTCCTGCCACTGATAGTTAAGAGTTCCTCCAGATGCTCCTACACTAAAAGATGCAAGAGATGATTCACATACAGTCGTGTTTTCAGGGGGTGAAGTAAATGATATTAATTCTGTACTTGATAAAGAGGCTATTGAAGTTCCGTCAGGGAAACCAATGATATTGTAAGTTGTTGCCCCGGTTCTAACAATATCCCCTGACGAATTTCCTGTTATTGTTCTTACTTCAATATTATTAAAATCTAAATAGTCAATATCATTATTAACATTTCCAGTTGCTGCATACGAAACTGTTACGGTAATTTCAGATGCAGTAACGTTTATAACAGCATTGCTCATGTCACCAGTTACATCATAATTTATTGAGCCGACACCTGGTCGAAATTCAAAACCAGCAGGGGCTGCTAATTTTAAAATTCGATCAGTGCTATTAGTCCCTTGGATTTCACCTGGATTATTTTCTTCGATATAAAACTGAACAGATCCGCCAAAATAATTAGCTGGTATAGGATTGTAAGATCCATCTGGGCAAATATTATTTAAGGTTACAGTACCAATAGTTACTTGCCCATAACTCTCCCTCCCCATTACCAACAATGAGCTCAAAAGAACAATAAACCTTATATAATTGTAAATGTGCTTCGTATCTTTTTAGTTTAGTGTAACTTACAATATAATAAATTGGGGAGTGACTGACAAATTTATATCTAATAATAGAATTTTACTAAAATTTAATCTTCATTAAACCGATGGCTGTCGAATTATTTTCGAATGTTTTTTGAGATAGAATCACTAGTATGTTTCCAGCTTCATTTTCAATTTTTTTTATGTTATATAATCCAGTACTAATAAATTTAAGATTTTGATCTTCAATTGGCTCTCCTGCTTGTGAAAATTTCAATAAAAGGGAATTATTATTAATATCAGTTTCATCTATTAAAGCCATGATGATATTTCCATCATCATCTTCTGTTAGACTTGAAACTTTATTTCCATACTCGGTGGTAGTATATATTTTTTGACCAACATTATTATTAACCCCTGTGTATTCTTTAGAAATGAGAAAAACCGTGTCAGTATTAACATAGTTCCCAGCTATATAATTTTTTCCATTGGAGTGAAATAATATATCACCGAAAGCTTCATCTGTATCTGTTCCAATATATATTCTTTCACTTGCACCTGACTCCAAATTAGTATAAATATCCCAACTTATATTTAAAGATACGCCATTTACTTCTCCATTTGGATTTTCGCTAATATTCTGCCCCATAACCTCGTATACTACAGAAGGGGTGTTTCCTTTTCTAATTTTGAGGCTTCTACTGTTATCATAGACAATAGCATCAGGTTTTTCCCTAATTTTATCAAATAATGAATCATTTTTATTATTAAAACTTGCAGAAGTAATATCAAAAATTTGCGTGATTCTATTGGAAGCACCGGTAGGGGACTCTCGAATACGACCTACAGCTATTAAATTAGGAGGGATAATTAAAAAATCATTAAGTTGAACTGGATTATTTTCATTTATCGTTAAAATTTTGAATTCAGCTGAAATAGTATCTTCAGAGTTGACATTATCCGCACGAATAGGAATGCCATCTAAATTAGATTTAATTAGTATATTCTGGCCAATGTTTGCTTGGGAGGGGTCTGATTTTCTGTGACCTAAAATTAATACTGAATTATCATCTTCATATAACTTAGCACTGACAGCTTCGTCAAAAGTAGGAGTATTGATTCTATGTAAATTTCTCTGCATACCGTCTGTACCAACATCAATTATAATAATATCAGAATTTTCAGTTGATTTTAAATTTCCAACTATAATGTAACCACTTGCATTAGGCTTACAAATAAAATCAACAGCTTCTACATTTAGAGATACCGCGTATAATTTATCAAAACTTGGAAGTTGATCCTCCGGTAATGGATCCAAGTTGCATGATGTTATTGTAAACATCAATATAAATAAAGTCTTTATGTAGCTTTGAAATTTCATTGAAAGTTAAAGTATGGAATATTAAAGGTAAAATTTAGCTGATAGATTAGATTTACATAGTTATCATCCTTAAGAGCCATACCGTTAAATAAAGTTCTAGTTGAGGCTTTTTTTATACCTTCTTCATTTAAATGGTTACGAAAGTAATTACTAACTCCAAATTTAATTTCACCATAATTCTCTCCCAATTTTATCATTGTTCCAAGATTAGCATTTAAAGCAATATTAAGTTTAGTCCTGTAGGAGTAAAGGTCATCACTTTTCTCAATAGTTTCTTCATCTGGTGACTTTTCATATTCACTATTATAATTTATAAAATCATAATTAAGATTAAATCTTCCACTTGTCCCAACCTCTACAAAAGGTTTCCATTGATAGTAATCTCTATAATATCTTAGATTTAAATTAAGATTTATACCGTCATTATTACTATCATACTCAATAGTAGTGATATTTTCGTTATCATAATCGTTTATTTCAGAGTAAGAAAATTTTTGATTTTGATACTGAAGTTCTGCTCCAACCATTATGTTCTTATAAATAGGGTATAAATATTGAATACCAAGCTGGGGATTTGACAATTTTTTACTGTAGTCAGGATCATGATTTCCCAATGGATTTGTATTTCTAATTAATTGAGGCCTTATGATGTTATAATTTAATCCAGCGGTAATCCCTAAAAAGTATTTAATATCGGTATCAATTTTTCTGTAAAGAGAATACAGTTCAGAGGGGTCAACATTTTCAATTACTTGATAATCAGTTTTTAAGTTTAATAATTTAATCAAAGTTGTTTTTGCTTTTTCCTGTTGATTTATATTGATGTAAGTAAGGGTTAGTAACCTTAAAGCTTCTATTTTTTCTACTTTATTGAATCCCTCTTCTAAACAATCATTTAATTTCCCAGGTACAGCATATAGATTTCCACTGGAATAATCAGCTCTAGCCTCATTCAAACTTCTTTCACAACTTGATTGAGCAAATATCTTAGCTGTTGAAAGTATTAAAATAAATAATGTTATGATTATGTATTTCATTATTTCGACTGATCAATAAATTTACTTTGTTCAAAAACTGGGCTATAATCCAGGTCATCACCTATATATCGGTCCCATTCTTCTTGAGTGATATCTCTACTGATTTTCTGTTTTAGAGTTTCCGCCAGTAGTTTACTTTTTATAGGATATAATCTAAAAACCTGATCTTTACAACCTGCAAAAATATGGGAATCATCTAGTAAAGCAATGGCATTTACCCATGAGCCCGGCTCATTTATGATCATTGGAAATTCGTCAGGATCATTCAAATTCCAAATTCTTATGGTTCCTCTTGTACTGGCCGAAATAATTTGATTTTCTGCTTCGTTGAAAGTTATATCGGTCATAATTTCTCCATCACTACCTCTAAGCGTAATGGAATTGGTGACATTATAACTATTATCCAAATAAAATAAATTTACTTGTCCAGAATTATCGCCCGCAGCCAAAAGGTTGTTGGCATAAGAAATAGAATGTATATATTTATCATTGGCTTCTCTAATAGTTGTTTTAACTTCTTTAGAGCTCAAATCCCATAATTCAATTTTGCCATCATTATTACCTGTAGCTAATAGGTTATCATTGATGAGTTCCATATCATATATTCTGCTGTTAGTATTCAAATAAGGTTCTAATTTGTTGTTTTCAAATTTATAAATATAATTATCTGATGCGGACATGTAAAAATCTGTTTTTCCTTCCATAAAAGTTATATCGAAAGCATAACTATTGGGTAAGGAGTATTTTTTTACTTCTCTGATTCTTTTGGAAACATCAATTACATAAAAATCAGATCCATCTGTAAGTGCTACTAATCTTTGATTTTCTTTATCTACAAATATTTTTTTAACAAATACGCCTTCCTCATCAAAAATCACCATACTTCTAGTGGCAGTCATGTTTTCTACCTCCCAGGCATTAATTCTTCCTGAAGTACTGGTTGTATATAAATATTTATTTTTCACAAATTGTAATGATCGAACATCGGTTGATTTACTTTTAAAGGCATTAAAATAATCCGGATCAAAGTTTTTTACAGCGTAAAATAATCCATTATATATATCATTATTGCTGTCATACCCCTCATTATTAATGTTAAACTTAAAACCCAGATAGGCTAAAAGTCCTTGAAGTTGATCATCTTCCATTTGATGTGATTTCACAGCCAAAGATTGAGCTATTGCTCTCAAACTTAGTTGCCTTGAATTTTTCTGTTCGTCCTGTAATTTGACATTAGTTTCTTCTAATTTTTTTTGTTGCTCCTGTGCAAATTTCCTGGCATCAATTTCTTGCTGAGCTTTAATAGCAAGTTCTTGTCTTGCACGTCTTTCTACATCTTGTGCTTCTTGTGCAATTAGAGAGCTTAATACAGCTTTTTCTCTTTCATAATTTGCTCTAATACTCGACTTGTTTGCTTCAATTTGCTGTCTTTGAGCTTTTAGTTCGTTTTCTTTGGCTATATCCGCATTTCTTTGTGCTGCCTTAGAATTTAATTCAGCTATTTCCCTTTGTCTTTCTGCAAGATTACTTTGATTGAAAGCATAAAATAGAAAGATAATTGAAAGCACTGCAGCAGACCCTAAAACCGTGGCTATAATTTTCGAACGTTTTAGTCTTCTTCTCTGAAGAAGCTCTTTAGTTTCAAGTTCTTTTTTATAAGAGTCTTCACTTTTCTCTAAGAAAAGGATTACAGCTTCAAAATTATTTTCATATTGAAGTGCCCACTTTAAAGTAGGTTTCGTACTGTTTCTCCATTCAATGGCCAGCTGTAAATCTGGTGGCCTCCATAATCCTCCGCTTCCTTGCTGATATTTATTAGCCGCTTCAGATAACCGCAGATAAATATGAGCAGATTGCGATTCTTCATGTACCCAGTTTCTAAGTCTATACCAAACCCGCATTAAAGCCTCATGGCTAATATCAATTACTGAATTACTATCTAATTCAATTTCTTCACGAGGTGTTAAGAGTGCACGACCTTCAATTCGGAACTTATTAATGATTTTTATGAGTGTAAATTCCTCTTCATCAACTATTTGGGCAATTTCTTTTAAAGGAGTAGGCCTTCTAATTCCATCATTATCACTTCTTTTTTCAGTTATGGTTTTAAAAAGTTTTTCACAGATTTCTTTTTCCTCCTCATTTAATTCATAAAAAGCCTCATCTGCATGTCTTGATAAAGCTTCATTTACACCTCCTATAGCCTCATAGTGAATAAAATCTAATTGTTCGCCTTTTGCTTCGCTTTCCACCCAATAATCCCAGGTCCTCATTAGAGCGTGTTGCAATACCGGGAGTTGATCGAAACGATCTCCCATATCATTAAGTAATCTTTGAACTAATCTATTTGATATTTTGGCATCACCAACTGCTATCGGCCCAGTGATAACAAGCTTTTTCTGTTCCCTAGTCATTTGTGGAATCAGGTAATGGCTATCATTAATTTTGTTGGTTAATTCAGGGAATTGTTCACAATCGCCCAAAAAATCTGATCTCATTGATAGCGCAATATAAATAGGTAATTCTGTCTGACTTATAGCCTCTAAAATCAGATTTACATAAGCTAATGATTCATTGATGTGTTTGGTTTCTCCTAATTTTCTAAATCTGAAAATTTCTTCGAATTGATCTAAATATAATAGAAGGTTTTTACCTTTTAAATGTTTGTTAAGCTTGAATAATTCGCTAATACCTTTTGTGCTCTTATTAAGAACCGCTTCAAATAAGTGTTCGTTTATAAGGCTTTCAGCAAAATCTATTTCTTCTTCCTTCGTTTTAGATTCTATATGCTCTTTAAATCCAAAGGCTAAATTTTTAATTGGATCTAATCCTGGTTTGGCTGATATTATTTCCCACTCATTTCCAGCTTGCGAAATAAACCCACCATGTAAAGTAGGAATTACACCTGAAAACATCAGGGAGGACTTACCAGTACCTGAAGATCCTAATATATTGACAAATCGGTTTTTTTCGAGTATAGCCAATACCTCATCACTTTGGCCTTCACGACCAAAGTAAAGATAGCTTTCCTCAATTCCGAAAGGTCTTAACCCAGGAAATGGATTGAATTTGTTCCCCCTATTATAAATGTTGTTTTCTTGCACTTAAACCGCTAATTTTCTAACTACTTCTAATAATTGTTCCGGTTCATTTTTCTTAATCAATTGAAAACCTTTAAATTTTTCATCATTAAATATAGTGTTTTCATTGTATAAAATATATTTGCCTAAAATTTCTTTATTATTCCTGAAGCCTGGTGCTTTTTTTATTTCACCTGACATGGAGTTAAGCCATGGCAAATTATTTTTAAAAAATAAAATAAAGAAATAATCAGACTTTCTTAATAATTCGTAATGTAGATGTCTGTAATCTGTCACATTTTCTACATTGTCAATTAATTTTAATTCATAATTCTTTGAAATTGTTTCGTCATTTAGAAGTAATTCTAAACTTTGTTTTTTTATGATACTATCAGATATAATATAAATAATTTTTTTCACTGACTGAATTTCAGTTGTTGACTGATCCTTTATTTTACTAATATTCTCCTTGACGATTTCTTTAAATTCTTCTATAGTCGACTCGACTGCCTCAATATTAGGGTAGGGTTTTAATTGAACTTTTAATTCGTTGTAATATGCTTTTTTTTCTGGTTGTTGACTTTCAACAGGACTAAACCAGATCAATCTTTTTAATTCAGGTGTTTTTTCAAATGCTTTTTTTCTTTTTTCGCTGGTAAGCCCAATAAATTCATCGGGAAAATGAATAGCCATATCACACTTTTTCATAAAAAATTCCTCTGGATCTTCCATGTAATTAGCTTCTATTGAAAAATCTTCATCAGGAAATATTTCAGAATTAAATGCTTTTAGTTCTCTTTTTATGGTGTTTCTTGAATGATAATAGCTCTTATTCTTATCAGAGATAAATACTTTGCTACTAATTTCAATTTCTTCATTTTCCAAAATGGATATTGTATCAATCAGGACATCTGCAAAAACTTTCCAATAGTTTTCATTATTCTGAAATTTATTCCACCCCTCATAAGTTTCATAACTTTCTTCATTAATCAAGCTGTTATCATAAAATCGATAATAAGTAGGAGTTGAAAGTGATAATGGTAATTCCTCAATTTTAACAGGGGCTTTAAATACTTTTTTGATTTTGGAATTTATGAGAGGGATATCAAAATTTAAGGCTTGCTCAAGTTCTGTTGAATCTTGATTGATATTAGAAGCAAAAACCATAGCAGGAGAGAGGATGTAAAAAATTAAATCTGTATTATTAAAATCATCCTTTGTAATTAAATCTAACTCAGTTTTATAGCTTATTTCTAATTGGTTCTCTAGCTTATAAGCTATTCCTGTTTTTAAAAATTTTGCAAAATAATCTACCCAACCTAATTCCTGATCAGGACTTTTAATGTTGTCATTTGCAGTGAATTTTATGATGATATGATACTTCTGTTTTTTCATAATTTAAACCCTATTACAAGTATATCATCTGTTTGAGCATATCCATCTTTCCATTCTTCTATTTCTTCATGTAAAATAGTTTTTTGTTCCAATGCATTCTTTTCATGAATGGAAACCAGAAGTTTTTTGAAATTCCCTACCAAATATTTGAAGCCTTTTTCTCCTCCAAATTGATCTTGATAACCATCGGAGAATAAATAAAATGTTCTTTTTTTGCCATCAGTTAAATCTAAATGATGTGTTTGAAAATCTCTATCATCACCCCTTTGCTGCCCTCCAATAGCATATTTATCACCCTTAATTCGTATTAATTCATTGTCTTCAATATACATCAATGGATTTTTTGCACCAGCAAAGTACAATTGATTGGTCACGGTATTATAGGTTACAATGGTCATATCCATACCATCATTAACCTGAGTTTCATCCTGCCTAAGGTCAGAAATAATATCCTTGTTCATTTCAGTTAAGATTTGACCAGGATCATATATTTTTTTCAGTTTAGTAATATTGTTCAGTAAGTTCATACCCACAACACTAACAATAGCTCCTGGTACACCATGACCAGTACAATCTACTGCGGCTAAAATTAATAATTCTTCCCCTTTATCATTTGTAGCTTTATTAAACCAGAAAAAATCACCACTTACAACATCTCTTGGGAGGAAATAGACAAAGCTGTCATTAAAGGCTTTTTTGATTTCCACCTCAGTACTCATCAATGCATTTTGAATTCTTTTAGCGTAATTGATACTTGAAGTCAGCTTGCTACTGGTTTCTTCCAGTAAGTCTTTTTGTTTTTTAATTTGTTGGGTAGTTAATGATAATTCGTATTTCTGTGATTCAATCTGTTTATTTTTCTTTTCTAATTCACTTTTTTGAGATGTGATAAGTTCGTTTAATTGCTTTAGTCTTTCAGCTTTTAAGATCTGTAAGTGTGATTTTTTTTCCAAATCTTCAAGGCCTTTATGCAATTCCTCCTCTAGTTCCCGAGCCCTGCTGTTTTTTAAACTTATTACAGTTTTATATCCTATAAAGCCTAAGAAAAGAAGAGATAATGCACTTGTCAAATAGAACCAGTTTCGTTTCCAAATAGGTGGTGTTACATATATATTTATATTTGCCACTTCTTTACTTTCAATTCCATTGCTATTGTATGCTTTTAAGGTAATGGTATTAAGGCCATCTTCTAATTCTGTTAAAATAATTAACTCTCCATTATCAATTCTTCTTTCAGATTGATTAATACTTAAATTTTTATAACCAATTGTAGACTTGTGGTTATTTAAATGATTAATTATTTTGGGTTCTATAACTACCACTGAATTACTATTAATTCTTTTATTATCATTAATCAATGAAACTGTATCAATTGGATTATTAAAATCATCTAACTGATAAGAAAATGCATTTTCAATTCTTATACCTGGAGGTACTAGATTAGGAATTTCCTTCAAAGGATTATAAATCGATATTCCGTCTTCATTTAAAAACCACAGAAGATCTGTTGCGTCTTTTTCTACAGATTTAAAAAAGGTTGAGAATAGGAAGTCATTTTTATTATAAGACACAGGTTTTTGAAGTGTTAATTCACCATTTCTGTCACTGATTGGAAATCGCAGCAACCTATTTTTAGATGATACCCATAAATTTTCATCATTATCATCATAGATATTAAGAATGAGTTCAGAGTTAAGATTTATTTTAGTATCAAATTTGATTTCCCTAATATTTCCAATTGTATCAATTTTATGAATATTTGTAGGAGTAAAATACCAAAGACCATTTTTTGAAGGGATGATATTTTCAAGATTAATGGAGTCAGCTATTGATATTTTATTTTTAACATCACCTATGCTATCCAAAATGGTAACTGTATTATTATTTGAAAAAGCATATATTTTTTGATTAAAGAAAGTTATTTTCTTTTTGAAATCTACATTTTCTATTTTTTTGATAGGATCAAATTCAGCATTTGTTATAAATAAATTTCCATTATCATTTTTTGCTAAGAATTTGTTATTGGCAATAGTTTTTAATGGGATATAATTGCTTTCTTTTTTGATTAAATTTAAAGTGTTTCCATTTTCAGCTAATGAATAAATTGAATTATTAAGTGAAATCACCCATTCATCTTCATTCTGGAAGGCGAAAGATTGTTTTATTGGTTTGTTGGTTTCAGGAATCTTAATTCTTTTAATTCCTGAGATGAAATTATAATTTATAATTTCATTAGATTTAATAATTTGATTTCCGTTTTTCCCTGCAAAAACTTCTAAAGTATTTTCTTCAAATAATTTAGAAAACGCATTGTTTTGGGTGATTTTAAATAAGTTGTTTTTACCAAGTATCCATAAGTTATTTTCCTTATCGGTAAATAATCTTTGGCCTTTTATTAATTTATTTTCACCATCATAATAAAGAGGTTTAGATTTTATTAGATCATTAATCTTCAAAATATTTGGATCTTCTATGAACCAGGTTTTACTAAAATAATCAATGTAAAAATCAATTATTGCATTTTCATTTTTAAAATTTCTTGTGACTTTGCCATCGTTTAATTCAAAAATGGCATCCCCACTTAAAATGTATGAAATGGAATCGATTGAATTTATTCTTTTTGGCTTCAAATAGCCTGCAAAAGTTTTTATTTTTCCACCTTTTTCTATAACAGTCAATCCATTAGAATGACCTAATAACGTACTGTTATCATTAATTTCGAAACATCTAAATATCTCACCCTCCGTTGCTTCATAAATGCTCCTTAATTTATCATTATCCCAAACCAATAATTCAGTTTCAGAGATCATCCATAGCTGATTATTAATTTTTTTGAATTGTTGAATATTCTTATCAGCTAGTGTGACTAAAGAATCCTTATCAGTATAATATTGCAATAATGAATTTTGGGCGGCTATAAATAATACATCATTGAAAATTTGAATTTCATTTACATTATTGGGTAGCTGTAAATTCACATTCTTGAATTCTTCACCATCATAGCTTAAAATTCCTTTGGAGGTATTAAAATAAATTAAAAGATCATCATTTTGAGTAGCTGAGATGAAATCTCTCTCACCCAAGAATTCATTTAATTGAAATTGGTCTACTTTTTGTAATTGTCCGAAAATCGGCAAATTTACACAGATTAGAAGTACTAGAATGACAATATTTTTGACGTTAGATATCAAGCAGCGTTCTGATTTAATTCTTTAACTATTTTTTTTGAACTTTTATCTGGCAAGATATCAATATATTTTTGCATTATCTCATAATAGTCTTTAATAATATTCATTAAGATTATTTCTTCTACAATTAAAAAGCGTACATCCTGTTTGCAATAAAAATACACATGTTCGGTAGTGTTGTCATGATCCGATACCTTAATGATGTCTCTCTTGTCATAATTATAAAAGTCAATTCCATTTTTCGAGAAGGATAAGCTACCTGTCTCCAGAAGCCAAAAACCTAAATTAAATTCTTCTTCTAATGAAATTTGATGCTCACCTGCTTTTAAAACTTTAGTCTTAAAATAGTCTTGGAAATTAATGATTTCCGATATCGATAAATTATTCAAGTAAGGAATACTTATTAGGAAACTTATTTTATCATAAACCAAAAGATTATCTTCATTAATTTGCTTATTATTGACCACATCTAGATTTGAACAGATTAAGTAATCAATTTTAGAGGCATCATTTTCTTTTAAGCGGGATAAGAAAATAGTGTAGAATTCAGGTAAATTTTTGTAGATATTGGCAGCGGCAGTTTCTTTTAGTAAAAGATTTTTATTTAGAAATTCGGATGCAAGCTCAAATGGAATATCTTCCTTATATGTGTATTGTAGAATATTTAAAGCACATGATCTTGTCCAGCTATTAATTTGATCATATTCCATTTTAAGTATAAACCATATTAAATCCTCTTCATTATTAAATTTTGGTTTTAAATTAACGGAAGGAAACTCTTCTTGCATAGATTCTAAAAGAAGTTTTTCTTTAGGTGAGAACAAAACTTTTAGCTTATTTCTAACAGAAATATTATCATCTATTATTACATCAATTAGTGTATTTGAAGCTGCATGAAGTGATTTAGAATTTGTTCTGTAATTTTTAAATATTTTTTCAGTTACATCTGAATTATAATATAATTTAACAATGTTGATAATAAGGAAAAGAGATTCTTTATTCTCATTATCTATTGCATTTTTTAATAGTTTGAAATTTTCATTTTTGATTTCAAGTTGCTCTATTAAATAGCCATTACTTAAGAGCGTGATTATTAAATCATCAAATAATTTTCTGAAATTCTTTCTTTGATCTTGAGTTACTTTTATTTTATAAAGGATTATTTTCTTAGCGACTATTTTTCTAATGTTACTATCTGGTTCATTTAATGCCCTAAATAGAAGTTTATATCCATCTTCATCCCCAATTTTGCCTATCAAATTAAAGCATGACTCAACGAACAATAAGTTTTCTTTTCTTTTAGAAAATTCAATTTCTAAATACTTGATTGATTTATTTCCAATTCTATGTAAAGCTAATTGAGCCCAATAGCTTAATTCTGGCTTTTCTAAATGTTCTATTAGTAAAGATATTATGTTGATGTCATTGTAATAACCAGCAACTACACAAGCAGGCTTATTAATGGTTACTCTATTGTCATTTAATAACTTTATAATTATGTTCTTATCATTATTTGAGATTTGTTTCCTTATTAAACCTTTAATAATTATTATATCGTTAGACTGTTCAATAAATTCATAGGTGTTTTGAATTTCTTCTACCTGATGGTCTATTTTAACTAGATATTGATGGACTTCAAGTATAATATTATAAATAGGGTTTGAATTATTTAATTTTTCAATAATTGACTCCAAACTTTCTATTGCATCTATAGCAACAATTCTTTTTAAGGTAAATAATAAATATTTCTGTTCACTAAAGGTCTTTTTTGGGAAATCATCGTTCAGGACTGAAATTAAACGATAGGGATCTTTTTCATAAACACCTACCAAATTTTCATTAATATTTTCATTTATTTGTTGATGCTCTATGGATTGAAAATATCTTGGTATAGAATTATGGATTATTCTATTAGTTATAAATAGAATTATTGATAAAATGATTAGAACACCTACCGGAATAAAAAGTAATACTTCAACAGTTTGTGAAAAATAGTCATATGCTACCCCAAATAACGCAATGAATATAATTATAAAATAAAATTCATAGTTTTTAAAGGTTTTGAAAGAGTTGATTTCAAATATTTCAATAATCCCTTTTTCATTTGCATGGGTGAATATTAGCCATATATAATAAGCAAATGGAAGGCCTAAGATGAAAATTAAAGAGCCTACTATTCCGAATTCAATTTCTTTAGAGGTTGATTGAAAATTAAAGTAAATCAGAATTATACATAACAAGGAGAAAATTAAATTTGATATATTGAATAAATTTGAAAATAGGACTTGGTTTATTTTTGGTCTTAAATACCAATAAGGTTTTTGGATTAATTTGCTGTTGAAAATTGAAATCAATACTAATGATAAAATGCCAACTAAATAGGCTGAGTCCGGATTGAATAGACTATAAGCACCGAAAAGAAATACTGATGTAAGGCAACCAAAGCATAATAAGTTTAAAATGTAAGTAATTGTACTATACTTTTGAATATTACTTTTGTATAAGTTGTTGGCTATGTGTTTGTTCACAATCATAAATTAAATCTAAACTTAAATAATTGTTTAAACAACATTTCATTGATTATCGATTAAAAAGTTTGATTAATCGAATTTTTATTACAGGCTGAAATATTTATGAAGAAATGAGCAGGATATTCCCTATTATTGTTAATAATTAAAAATCTTTATTAATGAGTGTATTAGAAATTCCAGCCAAAGAAGCTGCTCCTTACGTACGGTTCGATGAAGAAAATGGAACTTTACAAATTAAAGGAAAGTCATATGATGATGATGTGGTGATGCTTTTTAATATGTTGAGAACAAAATTGAAGGCTTTTGGAAGTAAAAATCCTGAGAAACTGGATGTTAATATTTATCTGAAATACTTTAATACCTCTTCTTCAAAGTGTTTATTTGATCTTTTAACAGATTTAAAAGATTTAGAGGATAATGGTGTTCAACTAAGTATTATTTGGAACTTTGTAGAAGGTGATGAAGAAATGGGAGAGGAGATTGAAGATTTCAGAGATTCATTAGATATGGAAATTGAAATCAAGGCTTTGCGTGATGATTTAGGATAAAATAAAATTCCTATTAAACGGAAGTCACTTAATTAATCTGATGTAAAAACATCATAAAGCCAATAATTCATTTCCATTCCAATATTTTTTCTAGAGTATCCTTAAATTTTTTGGCGTTTTGATACCCTGGTACTGGTTGAATGGTTTTAAAATCTTCTTTTATATAAACTATAGTAGGGTAACCAGTAACCCCCATTGATCTAGCAATTATTTGAGCTGTAGTGGTATCTCCAGCCATAATGATAGGATCAGTATTTTCAGCATTTAGTTTCACAGCATAAAACTTTTCATTCACTATATCCACTACCCCAGGGTCCGAAAAAGTTTCTTTATCCATTTTTTTGCACCATACGCACCAGTTGGTGTAAACGTCTACAAAAATTTTTCTAGGCTCTTTCTGGTTCATTTTATAAGCTTCAGTTATACTAAGCCAGTTGATCTCCTTTTCTTTTAAATTTTCAGGTTTGGAGATAAAAGAAAAAAATACCAACAATGATATTATTGCTATGCTTATTAAGGTAGTCTTCATATTTATTAAATTATTATCCTAGTACCAAATTTAGGCTTTTGCAGATTCAAGATTTGTAACCTTTGTGACTTTTTTACTCATAATTCTTATATAAGTAAAAACTATTGCAAATATTAAGCCACAAACAGTTGCCATTGCGCCTGCTATTGAGGCATTAAGTGCTACAGCTAAGTAGTAACCTAAAATAGCACTGATGAAACCTATCAAACAAGTTAGCAATATCATAGTCTTTAATTTTTTACTTATTAAATAAGCAGTTGCTGCTGGTGCAATTAAGAATGCAACTACCAATATAGCTCCGACTGATTCAAAAGATGCAACCGTAGTGAAGGATACAAAAGCCATCAATAAATAATTCCAAAGAGTAGCTGAAATACCTAAAGCCACTGCATATTCTGGATCAAATGAAGTGATTTCCAATTGTTTAAACCCTATTGAAACAAATAAAATGACAAATATTAAAACTGAACCAATTAAGTACAGCGCCTTTGGACCTATATCTCTACCCGATGAAAGTATGATAGTATCTAAAGGTACATAGGCTATTTCACCATAAAGCACACACTCTTGGTCTAGATCTACCTGACCAGTAAAAGCTGAAATAAGAATTACCCCCAAGGCAAATAACCATGTGAATGTTACCCCGATAGAGGCATCTGTCTGAAGTTGTCCTTTTTTATGTAAAAATTCTATTATAATAGTGGTTAGTACTCCCAATGTCCCAGCACCTAAAAGCATAGTGACTGAATCTCTACTGCCCGACCATAAGAAAGCCATTACAATTCCTGGTAGGATAGCATGAGAAATAGCATCGCCTACCATTGCCATTTTTCGTAAAATTAAAAAACAGCCTAAAATTCCGCAGGCAATGGCAACTAATGTACCTGTTAAAATGATGTAGAAATCGGACATGGAATATTAAAGATAAAAGGCATCACCTATTTAAGTTGATGCCTATTTAGTTTTATTCTACTATAAATTTACCTTTCATTAATGCTACATGTCCGGGGAATGAACATATGAATTCATAAGTGCCTTTAGCAGGCGCTTCAAAAGTAATGGTAGTTTCCTCTCCACCACCTAATGTTTTGGTGTTGGCAATTACTTTATTGGCTTCTGCTTGAGGAATATAATCATTATCTGCAGCTCCGGCAGCTTTTTGCCCAAATTCCATTATGTCAGTTCCTTGCTTTAAAAGCACCCAATTATGACCCATTTGTTGTTTGGTCATTTCTCCAACATGCTTTAAAGTCAATTTAACAGTTGAGCCTGCCTTAACTTTCATCTCCTCTTTATTGAATCTCATTTGATCATTTCCTTCAATAGTCAATTCAACAATATTGGATTCATTGCTTTCTACGTTAGCAGTCTCTTTAGGTGCATTTTCCTTTTCCTTAGCTTGCTGCTGCATCATTTCTCTTGAAGTCATTTTGTTCTCTTCAGAGTTTGATTCTTCTGTAGAATTATTTCCTCCACAGGCGATAAACAAACTAATGCTTAAAATACTGAGTGTTAATTTTAGTAATCTCATAGTTTTATTATTTAAATTTTATATTAATTCTATTATACAATCGTATGAAAAGGGGATATGTTTTGTTTTTTATCATTTAATCATAAGGTATTTTTGAATTATGTGGATCTACTTCAGGATAGCCTAGCTTTTCTTCTAATTTCTTCTCCAATTCGGGTGTAATTAAGTGTTCAATAGTATCGGCATCTTCATGGACATGATCAGGAGCAATTCTTAAATATTCAGTAAGGTACAATTCCCACAGTCTGTGTAATTTAACCAATCTTGCGGCTTTCCGCTGTCCATAATCTGAAAGATAATAACCTTCTTTTGACCTTTTTAAATATCCATTTCTTTTTAATCTTACTAGAATTCTTTTCATCAATCGAATGGTGTAATACCGCTTCTCCCTCAATTTTTCTATAGATTTGGATTCGTCAAATGAATTTTCTGACTCGGCAATTTGATGAAAGGCTTTCAAAATATTCTCATCTTGTATTTGCCTTCTATTTTTTAATTGTTGCCATAAGCGAGAAATATATCCTTTTCTTGGAGCAAACATAATAGAAATAATAGCAAATGCAGATAAAACCATTACAACCCATGGACCAGTAGGCATATTGGGTGCAATGTAACTGATAAATGCACCTGATACACCCGAAAAACCTCCGATTGCTGCTGCTAGAATTAAAATAATGGACAAGCTACCAGACCAGTACTTTGCAGCTGCGGTTGGTGTAATCAGTAATGCAGCCATTAATACAACACCTACTGCTTGAATACCTGTAACTACAGCTAAAACTGTTAATGAGCTCAATAGAAATTCTATCCATTTTACAGGTAAACCAACAGACTGAGCAAAATCTTTATCGTAAGTGATGAGTTTTAATTCTTTGTAGAAAAGGAAAATCATAATCATCACGATAATGCTTATAACTGAAAATACAATTACATCCTGAACCAGCATGCTTGCAGCTTTCCCAAAAAGAAAGGAGTCCAATCCAGTTTGAGCGGCATTGCCTGATTGTTGGATATAAGTTAATAGCATGATGCCCACTCCAAAAAATACAGACAATATTAATCCGATAGCGGTATCTTCTTTGATTTTTGATTTCTTAACAATATAATCTACTGCAATTATTGAAAGCCAGCCTGTAAAAAAAGCACCGGTTATGAGTAAGAAGTAGTTTTTAGTTCCGCTTAATATAAAGGCAAGACAGACACCCGGTAAAATAGCATGAGCTATGGCATCTCCAATCAATGCCTTCTTTCTGAAGAAAGTAAAAGCCCCCACCACAGCAGCACCTGCGCCCAAAATGATAGTACCCAATGAAACATAGATTACATTGGCATCATCAAAATCAAAAAAGCTGAGAGCATTTTCCCACATAATATTATTCTCGGTTTGGAAATCTATGTTTTTGAATTAAATCACTGATTTCAGTCAATAAAGTCAGCTTTCCACCATAAGTTTCTTGTAAAAGCTCAGGAGTAAAGGCTTCATTTATTGGTCCTGAAGCTACCAGCCGCATATTCAAAAGAATGATCCAGTCGAAGTATTTAGCAACAGATTGTAGGTCATGGTGAACCACAATTACGGTCTTATTTTGAGCCGACATTTCACCTAGTAATTTGATTATGGCTTTTTCAGTTGCAGCATCAACGCCAGCAAAGGGTTCATCCATAAAATAGATGTCGGCCTGTTGAGCTAATGCACGGGCCAAAAAGACTCTCTGTTGTTGGCCTCCAGAAAGTTGTGAAATCTGGCGATCTTTAAACTCCTCCATTCCTACTTTCCTCAAACTATCCATTACTATATCTTTATCAGCTTTTTTAGGTCTTTTGAATAAGCCCAGCTGACCATATCGGCCCATCATAACTACTTCATAAACTGAAGTTGGAAAATCCCAATCCACACTTTCTCTCTGCGGTACATAACTGATTTTGTGCCGCATTTCCTCTAATGGCTTACCATTAATTTGGATATAGCCACTATTAAGAGGTAATAGGCCCATGATTGCTTTTAGCAAAGTAGATTTTCCAGCTCCATTTGGGCCAATTATTCCTATTAATTGTCCTTCCGGTAAACTTAAGTCCACATCCCATAAGACTGGTTTGCGTTCATAAGCAACAGAAAGGTCATGAATTTCTATTATCGGATTCTCAACTTGTCTATTCATTTTTCATTTGATTTGAATCCATAGTTAATCCCTTTACAATTTTTTCTACATTGGAATGCACCATACCTATATAAGTACCCTCAAAGGTGTCATCTTCTCCCATTGCATCAGAATATAAACTCCCACCAATGATTACGTCATGCCCTTTGCTTTTACATCCCTGCAAAACCGCTTTTATAGCTTTTTCTGATACAGAGGTTTCAGTATAGATAGCTGGAATCTCATTTTGAACAATAAAATCAACCAAGTTACTAACATCTCTCAAACCAAATTCCGATAGGGTAGAGATGCCCTGTAAACCTCTTACATCAACGTCATAAGCTCTGCCGAAATAAGCAAAAGCATCATGAGCAGTAACCAACACTTTTTTATCTTCAGGAATCAAATTGATTTGAGATTGAACTGCTTGATGGAGACTATCTAGTTGAATTGAAAATTCTTTTGCATTCTGATTATATAATGATTGATTTAAACTGTCGGTTTTTATTAATTCCTCGCTTAGTAATTGAACAGCTTCTTTCCACAAATTCACATCAAACCAAATATGAGGATCGAAGGCTCCCTGGAATTCTGTGTTATTAATATAAGTTTCATCTGGGAGTAATTCTGCCATAGCAATTACAGTTTTTTTTCGTTTCAATTTCTGAAGAACATCTCCCATTTTTCCCTCTAAGAATAAACCATTATAAACGATGATATCAGCTTGTTGTAATTTCTTTAAATCACCTTGAGTTGCTTTGTATAAATGGGGGTCTACACCAGGTCCCATCAAGGCTTCAATATTGGCCTTATCTCCAACTATATTTTCCACCGCATCTTTGATCATTCCGGTGGTACAAACTATATAAGTTTGCCCTTCTTTTTTCTCTAGTGGATTACAAGAGAATGTAAAAATAATAAGTGATATGAAAAGTATTAATTTAGTGTGTGACCAGTACATTTTCTGCTACTTCTTTACTGATGAATAATTTATTTTTTCCGTCAACGAGAATTTCCATCGAGCCATCAAACTCAACTTTTTCGGTAACTTTAGTTTTGGCTCCAAGGTAAATTCCTATTCGGTCTAAATGTTGTAAAAACATAGAATTGGTGTCTTTGACTGCTACCACAATTCCGTCACCGGAAATCTCAACCTCTGCCAAAGGTACTTGAGGCTTTTCTTTGAATAATCCATTTTCGTCTGGAATCGGATCACCGTGCGGATCAAACTTTGGATGCCCTAAAAAATCATCTAATCTCTGGATGAGTAGGGGGGACTTTATATGTTCTAATTGCTCTGCAATTTCATGAACTTGATCCCAATTAAATTTTAACTTTTCTACTAAAAAGACTTCCCAAAGTCTGTGTTTTCTTATTACCTGTAGGGCCGCAGTTTTTCCTTTTTCAGAAATTTTCACTCCCTGATATTTCCTGTACACCACCATTTCTTTTTCGGAAAGTCTCCGTAACATATCCGAAACGGAGGCAGCTTTTGTGTCCATTTCTTCTGCAATGGAATTTGTTGAAACATCCAATTCACCTGCATTCGAGAGATGGTAAACGGCCTTCAAATAATTTTCCTCAGCAAAACTAAGTTTCTTCATTTATATTAGAATTTAATGCAAGGTAAAATAAAATTAGATTAATCTAAAAATTATTTTAATAAATAATTAAAAGCTGCTTAATTAAGTTTAAATTGTATTTATGTGCTAGTTAAGATGAGTCTAAAAAATTATTTAGATAGTATTTTTTTAATAAAATCTAATAACATATCTTCCTGGCTCTCCCATTTTATTTCATTTCCAGGGCTTTTTATATAGAAGCTTTTTGAAAAGAATTCTTTATTGAAGTTGTCAATATCAGGTTTTATAAAATCCACACTGCATCCTGCCTGAAAATGATCAAGATAAGCCTTCCATTGAGGATGAGGCGGGATAATCATAGGTATCTCTAAAGCTAAGTAATCATATATTTTAGTAGGAAATCGTCCTGAAATGTTAGGATTTAATTGATAGGGCAGTAGGGCAATATCAGAATCTTTGATTTCTGAAATTATTCGGGACTGTGGGATAGGTTTGTCTGAAGTTTTTAATTGAATAAACTTAACTTCTCTTATTGCTGTTTTGACTAGTTTAAGGTATTGATAGTCTGATGAATAACCGATTATTATTAAAGTGATAGTAGGGTTTGTTTTATATAGTTTTTTACAAAAGTGTATTGCTTCTAATGTCCCATATTCCTTACCTATAGTGCCGCTGTATATGAATTTCAATGATTTATGATTCGAGTATTCAATAGGATAGATTCCCTGTTTTTGTGGTATCACTGATTTATTTAAAAGCTTTATATAATGCTTCTTACGTATAAAATTAAGTTGTTTTTCATATATTTCTTCTGCAAGAAAAAATCCATCCGTAAAATATTTTGATAGACTCTCATTTATTCGAATAAAGAGGGTTGCAAATGATTTTATGGCTCCACTGTAAATCTGGTTTTGTTTAATATTAAATCGGTAATTTTCCCGTATGTCATAAATAGTTTTAACGCCAAATAAAATTCTGATTAAATACATAAGCCACAGTAATTCAGGTGTATTGACTATGATAAGTTGAGGTTTTAATTTAAGATATATTTTCAGCACTAAAAACGGAGCCATTAGTCGCTTTATAGAGTTTCTTTTGAATTTAAAGATAGGGTGAAGAAAAATATTTTTGCATTCTACTTTCTTTTTTGATTCAAAGCCTATGATATTTACCTCATATTTATTTGTTTGCGCTAATGATTGTCCAATCTTATAACAAGAGCGAACATCATCGGCAGGTTTAAGAACCGATGCGATTAAGATTTTTATTTTATCATCCACAGATTAAAGATATAAACAGAAAATGGAATTTAAAGAATTTATTGAAAAGGCTTGGGACAATAGAGAATTATTAAAAGATAAGGATACTCAGATTGCAGTGAAGACCGTAGTCGAAGAATTAGACCATGGTAAAATTAGAGTAGCGGAGCCAGATGGTGAAGGAAATTGGAAGGTAAATGAGTGGATAAAAAAAGCAGTAATCTTATACTTCCCTCTTCAAAAAATGCAATCTATAACTGTTGGGCCTTTTGAATTCCATGACAAAATAAAGTTGAAAAAGGGCTATGAAAAACTAGGGGTTAGAGTTGTTCCTCATGCAATAGCTCGCTATGGATCTTTCGTAAATACAGGTGTTGTGATGATGCCTTCCTATGTAAATATTGGTGCCTATGTTGATAGCGGAACTATGGTGGATACCTGGGCAACGGTTGGGAGTTGTGCTCAGATTGGAAAGAATGTTCACCTAAGTGGTGGGGTTGGAATTGGTGGAGTTTTGGAGCCTATTCAGGCTGCTCCGGTTATAGTGGAAGACAATGCTTTTATTGGTTCTCGTTGTATAATTGTTGAAGGAGTTCGGATTGGAAAAGAAGCTGTTTTAGGTGCGAATGTAACCTTAACTGCAAGCTCAAAAATCATAGATGTTACAGGGGAAAAACCGGTAGAACATATAGGTTATGTACCTGAAAGGTCTGTAGTAATTCCAGGTTCATTTACTAAGAAATTCCCAGCTGGAGAGTATCAAGTTCCTTGCGCTTTAATCATTGGAAAGCGTAAAGAAAGTACTGATAAAAAGACGTCCTTAAATGCTGCTCTTAGAGAGAATAATGTTGCCGTATAATCGTTGGGAAATTGTTTGGCATTTAATTTGAGAAGAAGTCTATTTATGAAGAAGTTGATATTATTTTGCCTTTCTTTTTTTCTGGTTTATTCTGTTGTTGGTCAGAAAAATTATGAAGACTTATATTCAGAAATTCCACAAGAAGATTTTCCAGTTATTGAGAATATTCCATTTGAAGCAGGAGAGGAAATTGAGTATAAAATCTACTATAGTTTTTTTACTGTAGGTAAAGGGCAATTAAAAGTACATAAAAACCCATACAAGATCAATAATAGAGCAGCCTTTAAGGTTGATGTCAGGGCCAAAACTACTGGAATGGTAGATTGGGTTGCTAAAATTGATGATCATTGGGGTGGTTATATTGATACTGCATCATTGGTACCACACCAAGCTTATAGATTCATAAAAGAAGGGAATTACAGGAAAAATGAAATTGTTTCCTATGATCATAATTCTCAAATGCTGGAGGTAAAAACTAGGGGACGAAATGATGATGAGTACGGAAATCATATGTATTTTGAATTCCCACCTCAAATAAGGGATTTGATAAGTGGTTTTGCTTATTTTAGATCTGTTGATTTCTCCAAATTAATGCCCAATGATACCATTAATGTCCCTGCTTTTTTTGAGGATACTTTCTATAACTTAGAAATAGTATACTTGGGGGATGAAACTTTAGAATTACCCATTGGAAAGGTGAGGGCTCATAAAGTAACGCCAGTTATGCCTGAGACGAAAATTTTTGATGGAGAAAATTCTGTGCTAGGTTGGTTTTCAGCAGATAAAAATAAGATTCCTTTAAAAATAAATGCACAGCTATATGTAGGTTCTGGTGGAATAGAAATTACATCTTTTCGAAATATTAAATATCCTATCAACTTTGATATGAGTAATTGACGGTAATGAACAAATTGTTTATTATTTAGCTATTCCAGCTCAATTCAATTAATTTTGCATTTTTAAAATTTTATCATTCAATAATGAAGTACTTATCTATTATCATTTTATTTTCAGTTTGTTTAATTTCTTGTCAAGAAAAGGATGAGCTTGAAATTGCAAACCAATATTACAATTCAGGTGAATATGAAAATGCCATTAAATTTTATAATAAGCATTTAGAAATGAAGCCTGCCCATGAAATTGCTATTTACAATAGGGGTAGAGCCTATGAAGAACTGGGACAATACGAAAAGGCAGTTGATGATTTTTTAAAAGTAATTGAAATTAATCCTAGAAATATTGGAGCATATTTAAGCTATGGGAAACATTTTTATAGGGAAAGAGACTATGAAAATGCAGCTTTTCAATTTGAAAAGGCATATAAATTAAATACTAATGCATCACAGGCAGCTACTTTGTTAGCCAGAGCTTATCACAAAGCTGGTCAAGTAGAGAATGCAATGGAATATTATAATATTGCCATCAACAATGATAAAGATAATGCAGAAGCTTATTTATATAGAGGTGCGTTAAAGTTACATCTCAATCAATCTGGAGGCTGCAATGATATTCAAATGGCAAGAAATATTGGTTATGAAGGTGCAGATGATTTATATGACCAATATTGTAATTAATTATAAATCCTAATTGATTTGAAAGGTGTTGGATACAAATCCAGCACCTTTTTTTGTGCGTAAAAATTAAAAATTTACAAGAAGTAAATTAGCTTCTCCGTCTAACTGCTGATGACTTTGGCTAGCT
>NZ_JAGXGF010000017.1 GCF_024636815.1 Marivirga sp. | reverse complement strand
TTGAAAACCTTTTGGCAGGTCTTTACCAATCGTCTCGCGAATAACACGCGGACCAGCAAAACCAATTAATGCACCTGGTTCAGCAATATTAAAATCACCCAACATAGCATAAGAAGCTGTAACACCACCTGTTGTTGGATCGGTTAATAAAGAAATATAAGGAATCTTAGCCTCAGAAAGCTGTGCTAATTTAGCAGAGGTTTTTGCCATTTGCATAAGTGAAAAACCAGCTTCCATCATTCTGGCACCTCCAGATTTAGAAATCATAAGGAATGGCACCTTCTTTTTGATAGAGTAGTCAATTGCTCTAGCAATTTTTTCACCTACCACAGAACCCATGGATCCACCAATGAAACTAAAATCCATACAAGCCACGCATAAATCTAAGCCATTCATTTTACCATGAGCGGCACGAACGGCATCTTTCAATTCCGTTTTCTCTTGAGTTTGTTTGATTCTGGCAGGGTATGGTTTACTGTCCACAAAATCTAATGGGTCACCAGAACTCATGTCTTTATCCAGTTCAGTGAATTTATTATCGTCAAAAAGAATCTCGAAATATTCTTTAGAACCAATTCGCACATGATATTCATCATCAGGGCTTACATAAGCATTTTGCTTTAGCTCACGCATGTGAATGATTTTACCCCCAGGAGTTTTATACCATAATCCGTCTGGTGCTTCTTTTTTATTTTCTGTGGGCGTTAATATCCCTTTATTTTGTCGCTTAAACCAAGCCATATTATTTCAATTTTTAATCAAAACCCATTACAGGTTTTCGTTAGAGGGTCAAAGATAATTGAATTGACTGTCAATTGCCAAAGTAAAAGTTCAAAACCCTACTAAGTATATGAAATTCGTCCTTTATAGTATCGGAAAGCCACTTTACTTTAAAAAAAACTTCGAAATTTATCAAAATAGCTTAATTTGAATAAATTCGGTCACTAACGTATGTTAGCTCCTTGTTCACAGATAGTTAAAATTATTCTGAAAAATTTTGATAGGAAAAATAAACCTACGAAATTTGCGGAATGAACGTTCATTCCGCACTTGACAACAAACTTGATAAGAAAACCTTAATACTGGAAACCACCTTAGAATTGATATCTGAAAATGGTTTTCACGGTACTCCTATATCAATGATTGCAGAAAACGCAGGAATAGGGGCTGGTACTATTTATCGATACTTTGAAAATAAGGAAGATTTAATAAATGAATTGTTCAAAGAAATCAAAAGGCGCGTAATGAAAGCAATGCTAGATGATTATAATGAAAAAGAAAGTTTTAAAGAGAGATTTAAACATCTTTGGATGAATTTAATCCATTATTTTATGGACCATCCTAAAGCTTTTCAATTTATAGAGCAACACCGGTATGCATCCTATATGAGTAAATTGACAAGAGAAGAAAGTTTCATGATTATGTCGCCTGTCATGATGTTTTTCATTGAGGCAAAAAGAGCAAAGGCTATGAAAGATTTACCGGTTTATACCATCATATCTTTATCATACGGCCCCATTACCTCTTTAGCAAAATTACAAATTGATCATAAACAACAACTAAGTGAGGAGCGCATTGAACAAGCAGCTGATGCTTGTTGGGATGCTGTAAGAAGAATATAAAAAGACAACTGATAATATTACAAACATAAAATTATGAAAACACCTAATGTAGTTTTTAATGGAATTGGCTCTTATGTGCCTGAAAACATAGTCACCAACAAAGATTTTTTAAATCACGAATTTTATATGGAAGATGGGAAACCATTTGACATTCCTAATGAAGAAATTATTCGGAAATTCGAGAAGATTACCGGGATTAAAGAAAGAAGGTATGCCAATGAAGACCAATTAAATTCCGATTTAGGTTATTTAGCTGCTGAAGATGCTTTAAAAAACAGTACGATTGACAAAGAAGAACTAGATTACATCATTTATGCGCAAAATTTTGGCGACATGGAATTTGGCAACAATAGAGTTGACAATATGCCTAGTTTAGCTGCAAAAGTAAAACATAAATTAAAGATCCAGAATCCAGATGTTGTTTGTTACGATTTAATTTTCGGTTGTCCAGGCTGGGTACAGGGAGTAATTCAAGCATACCAAATGATAAGAAGCGGCTTTTGTAGAAATGTGATGGTAATTGGAGCCGAAACTTTAAGCCGATGCGTAGACCCACATGATAGAGATGGAATGATTTTCTCTGATGGAGCCGGGGCCACTATAGTTTCAGCTTCGTATGACGAGGATAGAAAAGGAATTTTAGGCTTTGCTAACAGAACAGACGCTAATGAAGAATTGAATTACTTAGCAATGGGAAAATCAAATAAGCCTGGGTTGGATGATAATGCACGCTACATTAAAATGAAAGGTAGAAAAATATATGAGTATGCTTTGGAGGAAGTAGCCTCAGCTATGCAATCAGCCCTTAGGCGTTCAGGAATATTCATGGAAAACATTCAAAAGGTATTGATTCATCAGGCAAATGAAAAAATGGATGAAGCTATTTTAAGGAAATTAGGCCAATTATATGATTTGAAGCTTGAGGCAAAAGATATGATGCCGATGACCATTCAAAAATTCGGTAATAATTCGGTTGCCACCGTTCCAGTTATGTTAGATTTAGTTTTGAAGGGAGAAATTGAAGGACACGAATTGAAAGAAGGCGATGATATTATCTTAGCATCCGTGGGTGCAGGAATGCACATTAATGCTATTATTTACAGAATGTAGGGGCAGAAACAAAAAAAGACCGCAAAAGCGGTCTTTTTAAATTTTTATGACAGTAATGAAGATTATTCTTTTACCTCTTCTTCAACTTCCTCAGTAGCTTCTTCCACTCCTTCAGCACCTTCTTCTACTGCTTCTTCAGTTCCTTCTTTAACTTCTTCTGCAGCCTCTTCAATTTCTTCACCAGCATCTTCTACTGCTTCTTCAACTTCTTCAACAGATTCTTCTATCTGATCTTTTGCTTCTTCTTTTTCACTTTTGTTATCACAAGCAAATACAGCAAGTGTAAAAGCACCTAATAAAAGTAATGTAAATAATTTTTTCATAGTTAAATTGATTATGGTTTAAGATGTAAATGTATCTAAATATTCAGAATGACAAAAGTATATATCTATTTTTTTCGAAAGACGAGCTTAACCGGCACCCCTTCAAAATCAAAATGCTCCCTTAGTCTATTTTCCAAATAGCGTTCATAAGGAGGTTTTATATACTGTGGCAAATTACAGAAAAATGCAAAGGTTGGCGTATAAGTTGGCAACTGAGTCGCATACTTAATTTTTATATATTTCCCTTTTAGAGCAGGTGGTGGATATTTTTCAATCTCTTTCAACATGGCTTCATTCAAGGCAGAAGTACTCACTTTTTCTGTTCTGCTAAAATAAATTTTAGTAGCTAATTCTATTGCCTGAAAAATCCTTTGCTTTTCTGTCACAGAAGTAAAAATAATCGGGATATAATCTAATGGTCCTAATTTTTCCTGGATATCCTTTTTAAACTTATCGTGGGTTTTACCATCTTTTTCAACTAAATCCCACTTATTGACCATAATCATGATACCCTTTTTATTTTTATGGGCAAGACCAATAATTTGCATATCCTGAGATTCAAAGCCACGGGTAGCATCAATCATAACAATACACACATCACTGTCTTGCAAAGCCTGAATTGCTCGGATAGTAGAATAAAACTCTATATCATCTTTAGTTTTGGTCTTCTTTCTAAGCCCAGCAGTATCGGTCAGAATGAAATCCTTACCATACAATTTATAATGGGTATTGATGGAATCTCTTGTAGTTCCTGCAATATCAGTTACTATAGTTCTTTCATCACCTAATAAAGCATTCAAAAATGAAGATTTTCCTGCATTTGGCCGACCTAAAATTGCCAATCTCGGCACACCTTCAAAAGGATCCTTATGGTCGTCATCAGGAAAAAGCTTTACCACTGCATCCAAAACCTCACCAGACCCAGATCCGCTTGCCGAAGACATACTAAAAACATCATCAAAGCCTAAGCCATAGAACTCACCAGCCATATAGCTCTTTTCGGTGTTATCAGCTTTGTTGGCTATCACATAAACCGGCTTACCTACTTCTCTAACTATATTGGCAAAATCCTTATCCATATCCGTTAAACCGGTATGGCAATCGACCATAAATAAAATTACAGTTGCTTCTTTTAAAGCCTCTTTTACTTGCTTTCTGATTTCTTTCTCGAATATATCGTTGGAACCGGTTACATATCCACCGGTATCAATCACGGTGAATTTCTTCCCTATCCATTGCGCCTCACCGTACTGTCTGTCACGCGTTACGCCTGACTCGTTATCCATAATCGCTTGCTTACGCTCTACTAAACGATTAAAAAAGGTGGATTTTCCGACATTCGGTCTCCCTACTATTGCTACTATGTTTGACATTTAAATTAATTAGTAATTAATAATTAATAGATAATAATTTTGAAGCCAGAACTTATCTAGTTCTAAACTCTATTTTTTTATTTGACTTTATGGTTTATTCTAATTAACCAAGGTTTTTTGACTTATTTTTCTCCCTTTCTTTTTGCTTGAACAAAAAGAAACAAAAATTCAAGAAAGTTTAATGTCAGCCAAAGGCCGACCAGCCTCTGGCTGGCTTCCGCCCTCAATGCCTTCGCTGGCCCGCTAAACTTTCCTCCCTCCCGCTTTTCCGAGTTCCTCGGAAGTGGTCGAGTTAATTATATTCCTATTATATAACAAAACTTCTGTTTTCTCCTTTGAAAGTTAGGTTAAAAACAATGAATAGAACTCTCAAAATCTATTAATGTCTATTCAGATTTCTTAATTGATAATTCGTAATTATCTAATAGCCAAATCGTTTCAACTTCAAGTCCTTTTTCCGCCAGTCTTGCTCTACTTTTACGAAGGTTTCCAGGTGGATTTGTTTATTAAAGAAGGTTTCTAAATCCTTACGGGATTCTATACCCACTTTTTTAAGTGCTTCTCCACCTTTGCCAATGATAATCCCCTTTTGGGATTTTCTTTCCACATATATTTCTGCCCTTATTCGGATGATTTTCTCATCTTCCTTAAATTCTGTTACGACTACCTCACAACTGTAAGGCACTTCCTTTTTATAATTTTGAAAAATCTTTTCCCTAATGATCTCCTCCACAAAAAACTTCTCCGGCTTATCTGTCATTTCTTCCTTAGGGAAGTAAGGTGGATGAACAGGCAACAATTCAATCAATTGATTAAAAAGCCCGTCTATATTCACCTTTTCCAAAGCGGAAACCATAATTTGGTGATCAGGCTCAATAATCTCTGCCCAATATTTCATTTTATCTTCTGCCTGAGAACCTTTAGATTGATCAATTTTATTCATGATCAAAATGATTGGGACACCGCTATTCTTAATTCTATCAATCAACACATCCCCCTCTTCATACTTTTCATATAAATCAGTGACGAAAAGCATAATATCAGCATCCTCCAAAGCCGCTTTCACAAATCGCATCATGGAGGTATGAAGCTCGTATTGCGGACTCAAAATACCAGGCGTATCAGAATAAACAATTTGAAAGTCTTTCCCGCTCAAAATCCCCATAATTCTATGGCGAGTAGTTTGAGCCTTGGAAGTAATGATAGAAAGGCGTTCACCCACTAAAGCATTCATTAAAGTGGATTTTCCGACATTCGGCTTCCCCACTATACTTACATAACCGGCTTTGTGCTGATTTTCTGACATTAATTTAAATTTATTTTGCAAAGGTACTTGATTTTTCGAAAACCTTGTCATACCTTTGTAATCCTTTTGAGGGAAACACCAGAAAAAGTGTTAAAATCAAGAGTTTATATCGCGGGGTGGAGCAGTTGGTAGCTCGTTGGGCTCATAACCCAAAGGTCACAGGTTCGAGTCCTGTCCCCGCTACTAAAAAGCCTGTTTAATGCAAATTAAGCAGGCTTTTTTATTTAGGGGTACACTATTCAATCCCAACATTTCTCAAAAATTATTATTGACTTCCCAATTCAATCAAAATTAAACTGCTTTTATAGATTTGTATACGAGAAACTTTTTTTATTTCGAGATCGTTCGTAGTATTGTACTTTACCTATTGGTTAAGTTTGGAAAGTTTTTATAGTATACATACAAGTGAAGAATTCAAATACAGGGTTTTTTTAAACCACAGTAATTCTGATTTATCTAAAAAATTCACTGAAATACATAGGAATAGCAAGCTTAAAAATAAGTTTGTGTTGATTATTGAAGCAATTAAGCAAAATGTTGCAAACTCAACTCAATGGAATTTTGAATTAAAAACTCCTGATGGGGATGTGTATGCGATCAAAATTGAGCAACATAGATTTTACACATTGGTTAAAAAAGTCAATGGTTATCGTGAGCTGTTCATTTGCCGATATGGAAAAAAAGAGAGCCAAACAAATTCAAAAAAGCTTACCAACACAATCGAATCAATCGCAAAACTGGAAATAGAAACATTACTAAAATGAAAGAACTCATAAAAAACGAAGATTTATCATTTGATTCATACATATCTGATAATCGAACAAAACTAGATGAGTCTTTAATTAGCCTTCGGCTGATGAAAGTACTTGATGATTTTCTAATTGAGAATAGTATTACCCATAGAGATTTCGCTAAAAACATTAACTGCTCAGAATCTTACATTAGTCAATTAATGTCCGGTACTAAGAAGTTCAATGTTTCTTTTTTAAATAAGTTTGAAAAAGCTTTCAAACTTAAAATGAATTTCAAAATTGAAAGTAGAAATAAAATGGCTTTAGTAAGTGAAGGGAATCAACTTTTTTTTGTTGGCCTTTCTTCTGATTCCTCAGTGGTAGTAGGAACTGACACCGTTGACTTAATTATGAGTGATGGTACATATACAGTTGACACTAAGGATAATGCATCTCTAGAAATATCGTAAAACAAAAAGATAATAAGTCATGAGTACTGAAGAGAAAAAAACTAATTTGAGATTTACAGGAATTAAGGTCCTTGGATTTTCGCAGTTTGATTTGGAGCAAGATTTTGATAAAGATGCCTATCCTTTATTTGAATTTAAGACAGGCATTCATTTTCGTGTAATTGCTGACAAAGAAAGAGTGGCCTGCTTGGTAATTGTTACTTTGCTCATTAAAGAAACCGAAGAAAAATTTGCAGATTTAAAGGTCGAAACTCAATTTAATGTAACTCCTTTTAAGGAGACTGTACAAATGAATAAAGCAAACAGTTCAGGATTTGATATTCCTAACATCCTTCTATACAACATAGCAAATGTTTCAGTTTCTACAATGAGGGGAATTCTTTATGAAAAATTGAAAGGTACTTTCGCTCAAGATGAGGTATTCCCCTTACTTGATTTGGCACCCTCATTCTTGAAAGAGAAAGGCAATCAATCGAAAGTGAAATAACGATCCAAAATTCCTTTGATATCAGTTACTTCTAATACTATGCAAACATTGGCATCTTAAAAAACTCTTCAAGTCTACTATTATTTCTCATATTTTCTTCACTTACTAAAAAAAATATTTTAAATCAGCAATAGGCATGACTCACATTTACATTGAAGAGTAGGTTTTAATGAAATTTCTAGAATTTGATATTTACAATTTAAGTAAGCATAAATTTCTGCTCTAGACAATTATTGTGTTTTTTATGCCACCAGATTTGAATTGAGGAGAAAAAAACTCGCACTTTCAATGAATAGGAAATTAAAGAATTCACCGTAAAATATACTATTAGCCGTTTGGGAAATGTAAGGAGCTTAATATACAAAGAAGCTTCAGCGGTGAAACCTTCTCTTGCACTTCATTGGTTGCTTTTTGAAGATGCCATGCAGATGAACTTTGCTCCTCATGTAAGAGTAGATAAATTAATAGCTTTAGATAAAAAATTCCGCAATAAAAATTTATAGTTTATATTAACTCCTGATGATTTGAAGACTGTTCTTCTTAATTCTCTTATGTTAAAGTAAACTGTTCCAAAGTTCGTAAATTTTAATTAAAACTTAGTTTCTATTTATTTTAGTCTGAACATTGAAAAAGTTATTGAAAGAACTCAGAGCATTATTTCCCTAGCTACTGCCGCAATTCCCAATATTTTCCCTTAATTTAAAGGTTGATTGAACCATAGCACCCATTTTACACGCTTATGAATTATAACATTCTGACTCCCCGTAAATCGCTGAACAAGGCTTTCCTAAAGGTTAAACCTAATCGTTCGCAGATTGACAGCTTTAAACAGCAACTTTCTTCGCTTTTGGAGCAGATTAAGGAGGGTGAATCAGAAGAGTTTCATAAAAATATTATAGCTGACTTTCTAAAGAACACCTATTATGCACCCGATTACTACATTAATACCAAAGGGCGTAATGATCAGGTAATTCACAATGGTAAGAACACAAAGAGTTCCGTTGGGGTGATTATAGAAGCCAAGAGCCCAACCAACAAAACGGAAATGCCACTAAAGGATAAAATCAACACTAAAGCCATGCAGGAACTGGTGTTGTATTTCCTTCGAGAGCGGATAAGCCAATCAAACACAGAAGTGCGACACTTGGTGATTACCAACATACATGAATGGTTTATTTTTGATGCGCACCTGTTTGACACCCTTTTTGCACGGGATAAAAAACTGGTTAGTAAGTTTAAAGAATTTGAAGCGGGTACACTTTCAGCTACCAATACGGAGCATTTTTACAAAGAAATCGCTAAACCTGCAATTGAAGCAGTAGAGAATGAAATCAGCTTTACTTATTTCAATATAAATGAATACGATAAAGCACTGAAAAGCAGTAAGGAGCATGATAGCAAGCTGATTGTATTGTACAAACTACTTTCTCCTGAGCATTTGCTCAAACTGCCTTTTTCCAATGACAGTAACTCATTGGATAAAAGTTTCTACAATGAATTGCTCTACATCATGGGGCTGGAGGAATTTCAGGAAAAGGGCAAGAAACTGATCCAGCGAAAGCCTGAAAAAGACCGTATTTACGGTACGCTATTGGAATCCGTGATCTCTAAATTGGAAAGCCGTGGAGAAATGCATCGACTGGACTATCCTCAGCAATATGGTAAAAACACGGAAGAGCGCTTGTTTAACGTAGGCTTACAATTGGTGATTACTTGGCTAAACCGTATTCTATTTTTAAAGCTTCTGGAAGCACAATTGCTAGATTACAATCAGGGCGATAAAAGCTTCTCTTTTTTGAATTTGAAACGGATTGGGAATTTTAACAAACTGGCGGATTTGTTTTTCAATGTATTGGCAGTGCCCACCGATAAAAGAAAACCCGCTTTTCAGGAAGCTTTTGCCAAAGTACCTTATCTGAATTCAAGCCTTTTTGAAGCCAATGAATTGGAGAACCGTGCGCTGCATATTGATACACTGGATGCCAGTGAAAGCATTCCCGTAAGTAAAGGGACAGTACTGAAAGACACTAAAGGTAAAAGATTAAGTGGTGAACTGCCGATTCTGGAATACCTGTTTTCCTTTCTGGAAGCCTACGATTTCAGCAGTGAAGGTTCAGAGGAAATTCAGGAGGAAAATAAGAAACTAATCAATGCTTCGGTATTGGGATTGATATTTGAAAAAATTAACGGTTACAAAGACGGCTCTTTCTTTACTCCTGGTTTTATCACCATGTATATGTGTAGGGAAACCATCAGACGAGCGGTTGTAGAAAAATTCAACACTCATTATGGCTGGAAGTGCAAAGAGTTTAGTGAGCTGAAAGAAGACTTGCATGCCGAAATTAAACAGAGTGAATCGGGTAGAAAAGCAGTGCGAGCACAAGCCAACCAGTTAATCAATACCTTAAAAATTTGCGACCCTGCTGTTGGTTCTGGCCATTTCTTAGTTTCCGCTTTAAATGAGCTAATTGCCATCAAGCATGAATTGAGCATTCTTTGCGATAGAAGCGAAGATCCGCTGAGCGACTATCAAATTAGCATCGAAAATGATGAATTGATTATCACTGATTTGGAGGATAGGCTTTTCACTTATCAACCTACTCATGAAAAAAGCCAAAAATTACAGGAAGCTTTGTTTCATGAAAAACAAGATTTAATAGAGAATTGCCTTTTTGGCGTAGATATTAATCCCAATTCAGTAAAAATCTGTCGATTACGTCTTTGGATTGAATTGTTAAAAAGTGCTTACTACCAGAACACGGATGGTGAAATAAGGGAACTGGAAACACTACCCAATATAGACATCAACATTAAATCAGGCAATTCATTGATTAGTCGTTTTGGTTTGGACGAGGATTTGAGCAAGGCCTTAAAGAAAAGCAAGTGGAATATCAGTACTTACCGTAATGCAGTTGACAGCTATCGAAATGCTATCAGCAAAGATGAAAAGCGGGAAATGGAAAGCTTGATCAATGATATTAAAAGTGATTTTCGAACAGAGATTAATAAAAATGACCCCAAAATAAAACGCAAAGCCAAATTAGCCGGAGAACTATACAACCTCACCATGCAGCAGGGCTTGTTTGAAGTCAGCAAAGCCGAGCAGAAAAAGCGCAAAAAGCAGATTGACAAGCTGGAAACTGATATCAACAAACTGGAAACTGATATAGAGGAAATTAAAAGCAATGCCATTTATGAAAATGCCTTTGAATGGCGGTTTGAATTTCCAGAGGTCTTAGATGATGAAGGCAATTTTTTGGGTTTTGATGTGGTGATTGGGAATCCGCCTTATTTATCTAGTAAAGATTTTGATAAGAGCTTGATTTCATATTTAAATCAAAATTATTATTCATCAGAATACCAATTAGATTTATATGTTTCATTCATGGAAAGAGCTATAAACCTAATGAAAGACGACTCTCATATTTCCTACATAACCCCAAACTCGTGGTTAAAAAACATGATGTTTTCAAAATGTAGAGAATATCTTTTAAATACAGTTTCTATGTTAGTAGTATTTCCAAATCTGGAGAATATATTTTTAGAAGCATCGGTAGATACATTAATAATCTTAGCTAAAAAAGTTAAAAACTACGGAAATCTTGATGTTTATGAATTTCAAAACGAAACTCCTTATTTTAAACATAGCATAACTCAAAGTAGATTTAAAGATAATCACAGATATATTTTTGACTTAGAAATAAATGACGAGCTCTTTGATTTAGTTAATAAAGTAAGACTAAATTCCAATGAGTTAATTGATCATTGCGAAATAACTAGAGGGGTAAACCCTTATGATAAATACAGGGGACAAAGCGGAGAAACTATCAAAAATAAACTATACCATGCTGATTTTAAAAAGGATGAAACTTTTGTGCCTGAAATAAGGGGAAAACATGTTTTTAATTATAGATACAAATGGGACAATAAACACTTTATAAGCTACGGAGATTGGTTAGCAGCACCTAGAGAAATGAAGTATTTTGAAGGTAAAAGGCTATTAATGAGACAAGTGCTCGGTAAGAGGCTTAATTGTACTGTGATAGAAAAAAAGTTTATTATTGATCAAAGTGTGTTTATTGCAAAACCCCTGAGTGAATATGAAAAATATACTTACACATTTCAGGCGTTGCTATCATCAAAATTAATAGCGTACTATTTCAAGCTTACAAATAATGAATTTGATGCTTTATTTCCGAAAATCAAGATTGGTGAATTCAAAGAGCTACCTATTATCAAAGACTTGGATAGTGCTTATAATTTATTAAATCTTGTTTCAGAGAATATTTTAAAAATGACTCTAGAAGATCCTTCAGCTGACACTACTAAATTAGAGCAAGAGATAGATCAGATGGTTTATGAGTTGTATGGGTTAACCGAAGAGGAGATTAAGATAGTGGAAGGGGGTGTTGGGTGATATGGAATATGTTTTATTGGATACTTGTTCACTTACAAACCTCTTTAACGAGAAGAAAATGAAGAACTCAGATATTGAGTTCTTATTTGATTTAGTAAAAAATGAAAAGATCAAACTTGTAAACAATAGTATCCTCCAAAAAGAATGGAATAATTGCAAAAAGAGCCAAAAGGAAAAAATTCCTCAATCTATAAATGGCAAACTAAAAGGTACTAGAGATATCCAAAAACTTTATAACCTTAACATTCCAGAAATAGTACCGGACTTTAGTTGGCTAGATGATCAAATTAATATGCTTGATCAACTATTAAACGAAGACGCCCTATATTTAGAAATATCTGAAAAAGCCAAATCAATCTCTGCAGATCATCTTTATCACCGAAAAGCACCCTTCCACAACAAGAAAGACAGTTTAAAGGACTCTTTTATTGTCTTCTCAACATTAGAGTATTTTAAGGATAAGCAAGAAAAAATAGTATTCATATCTGACAATCATAATGATTTTAGTGACGAACCACCTAATGTTTATGAAATACATCCCGACATTGTAAATGATTATAAAAATGTTTCGCTCGAATACCATCATAAAACAGGACTGGGCTTAAAAAAGTTAAAAGAAAAATACTCTGAATTTATACCAGAAAATTCAATACCTGTTAAGTTAGATGAAGACTCATTTAAGCTCAATAAAAATTTAACGTTCGAAAAAAATCTTCTGAATTTTTTCGAATCCACTTTCAAGAATTTAAACTACATTCCACAACATATATTGATTAATAATGAAGTTTTTTTAAATGAAGGCGATGACTTCGGGTATTATGAAAATTTCACAATCTCAACTAAAAATGAGAGATTAACTAAGACCATTGCTGAGTTAGTTAAATCTTACAATGAAGATAAAAAGAACAATGATTTGACTAAAGGAGAAGTCAAAGGAATAATAGATAGCCTTACAAAAAATTCTATTTACTACATATCACAAAGGGGTTTCGACAACCCGATAGAACTACCTCAATCTTCTACTACAGGGGATTCGATAAGCAACTCCATAAATACATTCGATTTTAAGGGGGCTTTTTCAAAATTAGAGAATTTAAAGGAAAATAATTTAGACGAAATTTTATTTAAAGCTTATAACCTATTTCAGTTAGGAAAACTTAAAGAATCATTTCAAATAACTAACCTCCTAATCAAGAAATCAGGAGAGCCTAAAAATACTTTATATATTAATATAGCCAAATATAATCGCTCTAAGTTGAGTAAGCTGTTCTTTTTTAACTTTCAAGAAGAAGAAAATGTTGATTTTGACTTTATCAATGATTATTCTAAGTGTAGTAATTTTGTTGAGGATGAAACTGTTAAATGGTTGATTTCAGATAGTTTTTTATACTCTTCACAGCACCAATTAAATCATTTAAAATCTAAGCTAATTTCATCTTATGAATTAGTGAAAAATGGTGGACGGACAAATAACTCTACCATTCAATTAGCCTACAACCAATTTATTAGATACGACCAATTTATATTCCGCAATAGTATTATTTTTGATCAGTTTTCTGAAGACACTCAAATTAAAAATGACTTTATAGAATGCCTAATTTGCTCTTTAGCAATTGGTGTTGAAAATAGTGGTATTTCAGGAATAAACAATTATATCCTACAAGTTCTCATAAAGAATGCTGAAACTGACAGTATATTAAAATTATTAAAAAGATATAATGTAAAAAGAATCGCCTTTGTAGAAAACAAAGAGAGCCCTCATGCGAAACTAGAAGAACTCTATTGTAATTTGTTTGAACAACAAGCAGAGCTTAATGAAATATTAATAAATGAAGATAAAACCTATTTTTTTAGATCTAAACTGAATAAGTTTTATTCAAATGCATTGATTCTGCTAGCTTATCTGGAACTAGATAAAAAGGACCTTAATAAACAATTTAAAGTCATATTAGAGTGCATGGGCGGTGAGAATATTCTGCAAAAACAAACAATAAAACATCTTGCACATATTATCGGTAAAAAAGGTGGAGACCTTAATAAAATTAATACTCAGAAACTTTTTGAACTTATTTTATCAAGGGGTGAATTACATGATAGAGAAATTCTTTGGCAATCATTTAAACTATTTAGCAAGAACCCTAAAGATTTAAGTATTACTAAGAAAGACTTTAATCAAATAAAATCTATTTTGTTTGGCAAATGCGAATTGTGTAATCGTACACATGAGAGTGTTGTTATTATTGATTTATGGCAAATCGCAGAAAAATTTAAACCCGAAATAGAAAAACATATTCAAAATAGAATTACAAGCGGTAGTGATTCCGAATTACATTATCAAGCTGTGGTAGCTGGAATTGTTCCATTCGATATGCAAATTATTGATAAATTAATATCGAGGAGCGTATCCAATTCTGATCCCTTGGGAGATAAACTTTTTGGTATTGGAAATAACAGAAATTTCTATTTTCTACAATTAATCCATCTTGTTATCAAATATGGTGTCGACACTCGACTAGAAGAATTTGATAAAATCAGGGAATTGGGTGATTATTATAAATGGTTGTTAGACCCAGAGCACTTTTATTATGATTTATTTTATACCGATTGGCTTTTCAATATTTACAATATAGAAACACTAAATAAATTAAAGGAAATACCTGAAATCAAGGAAAACTTATCAAATGATATTTCTGAAAATCAAGAAGATAAAAGTTTATTAAAGGCTTTTGTTAGACTGTACAAGGATAGAAAGGATACTTTCTAATTAACACTCAAATTTTGACATTGTAGTTTATGGCTTCATTTTTAAAAAACCTTATCAAAGAATTTGAAGAGGATAATAAATATATTCAGTATTTAAAAAAAGAAGGTGGTTACCATTTTTTTCCTGAGAACTTCTTTACCCTCAAAACAGAGCAAGAAAGGTTAGAAGCTTGGGAAAATATTGAAGTAAAACTAAAGGAAATTAAAGATTTTAATAAGGTTGCAAATCCTTATTACATAGGTTTTGGCAATCCAGAAGCTGATTTACTTATAGTTGGTCAGGAAAAAGCCTTTAATGCGTTTAATAATCCTGAATTAATGCTTTATGAAAGCATTAATAATACTTTTCAGTGGTCTAAGCTTGCGCAAAATCCTGATACAGATGAAATTCTTTTTGACCCAAGAAACCCAAGAAAGTATCACGATAAAAAACTGAAGGGAAATCATACATGGTCTAAGTATTCCATCTTAGCAGATGCTTTTTATGGAATCAATTCTTGTCATGAGAATATAAAAAAGGATTGGGATAAAAACCTTGGCGAAACTTTATTTGATAAAGCATTTATAACAGAACTCAATGTAACTCCAGCAGCAAATAATTCAGGTATTTATTTAACAGATGAAAGAAAAAAACTATTACAAAATCCCTTCTTCAAAAAATTTAAAGCAGTAGTTTTTGCTATTGGTAATCCAGATGATGGTGAAAAAGCGCAAAGAATAGTATCTGAAATATTTGAAGGTACCATTTTTGAATTAGATACCATTGGCAAGTATGGCAAGGATAAGGAAAGAAGAATAGCTTTTTCAAGTAAAGAGAATCAAGTCTATGCTATCTGCAATCAATTAAGCGGCAGTAGTGGCTGGAAAAATGATCATATTGTAGCTTTAGGGGAGAGATTGAGGGAACTGATAGATTAAAAGCAAATAAAGATAGCTTTTAGTATAAAAATATAAAACAATAGATTTCTGTTGGAATTGAGGATTTGTATTTATAGATTTATTTTACAATTAGTTAAGAAATTTCTGAAATTAAACTATATCCATTACCTTTGCAGTCCGAAAAAATGCAATAATTATAACAAGACAATAAGTTTTGCGTTTTTAAGATATAAACTAAACTACTATGAGCAATTTACTTGAAAACATAAAAGAGTATTTCAATAGTAATTCAAGAGAAGAAATTTTAAGAGATTGGAATTCAACAAAATCAGCAGATGATGTTGGACCTACTGTCGCAGAATATCTTGATGAACTCAAAAATATAAAAGGGACAATTTTAGAACCTGATGAAGGTTACAACTTTTCAACTAACGAAATACTAAACCCGGAATTTAATTCCGGGTTTTTTTTTAACTTGGCATACTAAAATATTTAAAAATGGAAAAAGCAGCCTTTTCGATTTCAAAGTATCAATTTGATAAAGTTAGCATAGACCTTTCAAATTACAGGAGTAAGGATATAAAGTTAGATTTTCAGACCAGTGGAATGTATTTTGATGAAAATAAAGAATTCGAACTTCAATTCACTGTAAATGCATTCAATGAAAATGAGAATCCCTTTGTACAAGTTAATTGTGTGGGTACTTTTTCATTTGAAAATGTCAGTTCTTTTGAGGAGATTCCTGATTTTTTTTACAGAAATAGCATAGCTATACTTTTTCCCTACCTAAGAGCCTATGTCAGTATTGTCACTACGCAAGCTAATGGACCAGGTATTATTTTACCTACATTAAATCTAAGCTCTTTAGAAAACACTTTAAGAAAGAACACATCAAAAAAATAAAATCTGGCTTGGAGAAGAAAATTGTATATCAAACTTTAGAGGACAGAGATACAGATTTAGATAAGCTAGAATCAGACGGCCCTTACAGATGTAACTGGGATAATTCATGGTTAGGTGAAGGCTACTATTTTTGGGATAGTTTTATTGAAAATGCTCATTGGTGGGGAGAAGCAAGAGGATATCTAAACGGATATATTATTTGTAAAGCGGAATGCGATTTCAATGACAATGAATGTTTCGATTTAGTAGGAAATACGAATCATCTTATGCAAATACGAGAAACATTTCAATATTTGGAAAAAGAAGGACTAGCAACTAAAAATACAACTGTTAAAAGAATTATTGAGTTTCTTCAAAAAACTAAAAGTTTCCCATATTCAGCTACTAGGGTATATGGCTTGAAATCAAAACACTTTCACTCAAAATTTGGCTTAAATTTAATATTTGAGGAAAATCGAAAAGCTGTATTCGATGTTATACCCACAATTCAAATATGCTTTTATAAAAAGGGGAGTCTTAATCTAAGGAATTATAAAATTATTTACCCTAACGATTATAGAAATGATTACTTGGTGTAATTAATTCAAAAACTTTAAGAAATAAGTCTTACGGAGGGGAGAGAAATAGGGTGTTTGATCCGTGTTTAAGCTACACGCACTTTACACGTTTTCTCACGACTGTAGAGTGTGAAGCGGGTGTAACATAAAAATTAGCTGTTACACACTTGGTCTTAGTTAAAAAGAGGCTAAATTCACTTTATACTTTAGTTCAAGTTCAGCAGAGATCACAACCAGATAATTATTGTAATGGGTAAATTGGCCACAACTATAGATGAGCAAATACTATTATTAGAAGCAAGAGGTATGATTCTCGACCTCAGCAAGGAGAAGGTCAAAGAAATACTAATGGATATTGGCTACTATAGGCTAGGATTTTACTGGCATCCTTTTGAGAAGAATAAGGCACATGAATTTGAAGAAAATACTAAATTCTCTGATGTGGTCTCACTATATTATTTAGATGTGGATTTGAGGCATCTACTTTTAAAGTACCTGAATAGATTTGAAATTCACTTTAGAACTCAGGTCATTTACATAGTGTCAAATTATTATAAACAATCCCCTACTTGGTTTGCAGACTCTCATATCATGCAAAATAGTTTTATCTATAACTTAAAAAATAATTATTATACAGAGCAGTTCATCAATCAAAATAAAGCTATTAAAAAACACCATGAAAAACATATAAATGATAGATTTGCTCCTGCATGGAAAACATTAGAATTCCTTCCATTTGGTTCTATTTTAGCCATTTTCAGAGTATTAAAGAATAAAAAATGCCAAGAATCCATAAGCAATCAATATGGTGTCAAAAACGTACAAATCTTCAAAGATTACATAAAAACGCTCTTAACACTTAGAAATATTTGTGCTCACGGTGGTCAGCTCTATGATTTTAAAACTCCTAAAGGTATTCCAAAGATTCCGAAATTGAATTTATCAGATAATGATAGACATTCACTCAACGGAGTTTTTAAATTATTATATTTTATGTTGGATTCTATTTCGACTTCACGAAAAAATGAATTGAAACAATACATTACCGAATTGCTAAAAGAAAATGCCAGCAATGATAAATTAAAACATATAATTGAAACTAAAATAGGGTATAAATTTGTTTAAAGAATACAAGTATCAAATATTTTTGATACATTTGTGACACAGTGCCCCATATAACATTCATGCTTATATGCTGCACTATAAAATTTGATAAATAAGCCCGGACATGCTTCGGGCTTTTTTTATACCCTGAATTTTTAGAAATGTCTTCAATTTTTAAAACCCGTACCCAATCGACACAGCGGGTGAAGGATGGAAATCTGAAAACAGCTTTGTATTATATTTATATTTACTAAATAGATTTGTCTCTACAATTGGAGTAAATCCTAATCTAAACACAAATCTACCATCAGGCTTTTGATATCTATATCCAATTCTGCCTGACAAAAAGCCATCCCAATTCCAATCAGCAGCAGTATTATCTGGATGACGTGCAGCTTCCCGAATGACGATAACACCTAAACCTGCTTTGAAGTGATGGTTATTAAAAGAGATAATTTCATTAATTCCTATCGGCATCCATACATCTCTAAAACCAATAAATGGGGGATAGTAAGAGATTCCCAATTGGGCAGCGGTTTTAAATGAACCATTATTAATAAGAATCCTCTCATAATTAATTGAATAAACTAAACCATGACCGCCAAGCTCAAATTGCATATTATTCCTGTACTCAAACCCCTTTTCTTCTTGAGCAAAAGAAGAAAATGAAAATATAGTAATCAAAGTAATAAGTAAAAGTTTTAGCTCTTTCATCACGTTAATGTTGCGTCATGGCATTTTTAAAATTCCGTTTATAGTCTTTATCAAAAATTAACGAGTTGATTTTTCTCTTATTGTTAATTAATAAATGGCTTTTATACCTGTTTTTTTAGTTTTTATTTTCTGAACGCGATGTTATTTCGAAGCAAAACCTCTCACCAAAAGTGTTGAAATTTGACTAAATTCACAGAAAAAATTACCTAAAAACCTTATGATTTATAATCATATCCAATTAATTCAAATAAATAAAACCCTCAATCCCTTTTCAGGTTTATATCCGTAGACTAAAAATTATGGTTACCTTATCTCTAATTCACTATTCTGAAAATAAATACTGGGCATTTAAACAAATGCAATTGCTCCCTCCTCGATTAGCTAAAACTCAGGGATGCAATTTTATTAAACTACTGGGTACCGGAAGCGGATTTGGTTTTAGCTTATGGCCTGATTTCTCCACCTATGCATTACTAATGAAATGGGACAATCAGGAGAGAGCTGAAAATTTCTTTTTGAACTCCGACAGTTTTAAAGAATTAAAAAATAAATCAGAAGAAATAGAAACCCATTACCTAGAAGCTCTGGGAGCTCACGGAAGTTGGAACGGAAAGAATCCTTTTCCTGAAAAAGCTGATTATGCCGGAGGAAAAATAGCCGTAATTACACGTGCAAGAATCAATATCCATAAACTACCTCGCTTTTGGCAATTTGTCCCTAAAGCCAGTAAAGCCATTGAAAATGCCAAGGGGTTAATTTACACCAAAGGCATAGGCGAATGGCCTTTAATTGAACAAGCTACTTTCAGTATCTGGAAAAATGAGCAAGCTATGAAAGAGTACGCTTACGCAGATATTCATAAAGAAATTATTGGAAAAGTAAAAAAAGAGAACTGGTATAAAGAAGAGATGTTTAGTCGCTTCAATTACATTAAAAGCATTATACACTAACACAAAAAGCTGCTATCCGTTATTGATAAGTAATTGCTTAAATACATTAACCATGAAAAATATCTTACTACTATCCTTTTTATTTGTTTTCTTTCAGGCCTGCGGTCAAAAAACAGATAATGTACCACAAGAAAAAGTTAATCTGTCCTTGAATGAACAATTTGGCGACTATTGGTATCAAGGGGAAGCAGAATTGACTTCCTATGAATTAAAACAAGTTCGATATGGCGAAAAACGGGAAGGTGAGGCTGTGCTAATCTTTGTGACTGAGGATTTTTCAAAAAGTAAACAAGTGAAACTCGATAACCCAAAAGAAGCAGGAGATGATGCAGAAAAAGTATTAAAACTTAATTTCACTAAAAAATTCAACACAGGCATTTATCCCTATTCCATGATGACTTCCATCTTTTCACCTGTCTATCCTGAAAAAGATCTACATAGCAGAAAAATAACCACTTCAGTGCAGGAATGGTGTGGCCATGTTTTCATGCAACTCAATAACAAAGGAAATGGCTACAAACTATTAAGCCGATCTTATTTTGAAAGCGAAGGTGATGAAGATATTAATTTGGAGAAAATATGGTTGGAAGATGAGTTATGGACATTATTGAGATTAGACCCAACACAAATCCCCATTGGAGAAGTAAAAATTCTTCTCTCCACTCAATATTTAAGATTAAAACATAAAGAATCGAAAGCCTATACAGCTGAAATTAGTAAAATAGAAAATGACAGCTTAAATGAGTTGAGAATTGAAATCCCTCTATTAGAACGTCAAGTATCAATTTTTTACCAAAATCAACACCCTTACCAAATTGAAAAGTGGGAAGAAAGCTATCCTGAAAGCGGTGAAATGATGACCACAACTGCCACACTAAAAAAGCGAATAATGTTAGATTACTGGAATAAAAATGGTGTAAAGGATAGTGTGTATAGAGAGGAGTTGGAATTAGGCTTTTAAACTTTTCCAAAGTTCTAAACTTTGGAAAAGCCGTAGTTCATATAACTTTATAGGTGAATCCCACATTCCACTTTAGCATTGCCAGCCCATCGCCCTTCCCTTCCGCTTCCTTTTATGGTACAATGCGTACAACCAATGGAGCTATAGCCTTTGTCCACTAATTCATGACTTGGCAGTTCGTGTATGAAAAAATAAGTATGCACCTCTTCAGGCGTCATATCCAACAATGGATATAATTTTAGAATATCAGCCTTTTGATCAAAAAAAGTCAGTTGCTTGCGGTTTTCATTTTGGTATTTGAACAAACCTGACAGCCAAATTTTATGTGATTCGCGCAATGCTGCCAAAGGCTCCACCTTATTGATAAAGCAGCATAAATCCTGATTATTCTGATAGGTATAATTTTCCTCCGTAAAACGGTGCTTATTTTCCGGAGCGCCTATGGTTTTTACATTCAAGTGCAATTGCGCTTGAAGTTGGTCTTTATAAGCTTTAGTCTCTTCAAAATGATAGCCCGTATCCAAAAAATAAATGGGGTGATTGGGGCTAATTTTATGAATCAAATGCAAAAGCAGGGCGGATGAACTCCCAAAGGAAGAAGTCATCAGAATCTCATCCTCTGCAAAATTATCAAAGACCCAGCGCACCCGCTCTTCTATACTATAGTTTTCAAAATCCGATTGCGATAATCCCTTGATACTGTTCATATCAATTTTCCTTTTTATCATGTACAAATGAGGCGGTGATATCATTGAGCACCTCCAGTTTCTTTTCAAAATCCCCTTTTAAGCCTTTTCGGATATCGGACAGATTTTGCAAAACGTTATCGGTCTTTTCAGGCAAAACCTCTTCCAAAATCGCCCTTAGTCTTTTAGCAAAAGTCGGAGATTTCCCATTAGTGGAAATCCCTATTTTCAGATTGCCTTTTTTCACCGTGCTCCCTAGGTAAAAATCACAGAGCTCAGGTGTGTCCGCCACATTGACCAATATGCCTTTCTCTTTGGCATCATGGTAAATTTGCTCGTTCACTTCATAAAAATTAGTGGCGCCTATCACCAAATTGATGCCTTGTAAATCATAACTTTCATATTCCTTTTCCAGCAGTTCAATTGCAGGATGGCTGGCCACAATCTCTCTGACCTCTTCCCTGATTTTGGGAGCCACGATTTTCACTTTGGCTTCCTCATCATTTTTCAATAAAGCACCCAGTTTTTCCCAGCCCACGTATCCCCCGCCTACAACCAGCGTTTGAATTTTGTCCAGCTTCAAAAAAACAGGGAATAAATGGTTTTCTTCAGATCTGTCCGACATGCTGCTGTATGCTTTTTATGGTGGCAAAATCATTTTGCTGGGCTACCGACTCCCCTACTAATATTATCCCGGGAGAAGCAACCTTTTGCTCATTAATAGTATTGGCTAATTGCCCTACCGTTGTGCGATATACTTTAGCATTCTCTAGCGAACCATTTGACACGATCACTGCAGAAAGATCCGCCTTGTCTTGCAATTCATAGGCTTTACTAATCGCAGCAGCTTTTCGTAATCCCATCAAAAAAATGGCTGTAGCAGATGTTTCTGCTACTTTGGCCACATCTTTTGATAAATCACCGCTTTTTGTGGTTGCCGTCACCACCCAAAAACTTTCGTTCACGCCCCGAGTAGTCAAAGGCACCCCATACATTCCGGCTAAATTGATGCTGGAGATACCCGGTACAACTTGAGTAGAAATCCCAAAGCTTTCTGCATAATCAATTTCCTCTTTTCCCCTTGCGAAAATAAAAGGGTCCCCTCCTTTCAAGCGCACCACATGACCGTGACTGAATACATTTTCAATAATCAAATCATTGATTTCTTCCTGCTTATAGCTGTGCTTGCCGGCACGCTTTCCTACATAAGTTTTCAATGCTCTTGATGGGGCGTAATTTAATAATTCGGGATGCACCAAGGCATCATATAATACCACATCCGCTTGCGCTAAAGTTTTTATACCTTTCACGCTGATCAGATCCGGATCTCCCGGACCTGCTCCTACTAGACTTAATTTCTTTTCCATGATTATGCTTTATAAAAATGATTAATGACTTTCTTTTCCGTTGATTCTATTCCTCTCAAACTCTTGGCTTCTTCCAAAAATTGATGTGCAGATTTCAGATAGTGCTGCACAAATTCCTCAGTTGGTTTTTGTGATTTTATCTGGTAAACCAATTCAGCAAATGAGCTCTCCAACTTAAATTTTTCTGTATCCACAAAATGCGTATCAAAATCTTCTATGATGGATGCTTGAGTATTACACTGAATATCTTCCGTCAGCAAAAGTGCCTTGGCAGTGGTGACCAATACATTATAACTATTGTATAAAGCATGCTCTAGCTGTGATTCTTGTACCTGTTCAAAAGCCTCATTTAGTTTTTCCTCTGCTTCTTTGAAAATGGTACTTACCAAGTCAAAGCTTGCACCGGCACATTCACCTAAGCCAATTTCAGGGGTAAATTCCTGATCTCGGTTCCAATCGATATAATCCCCATCCTTGATGTCGGTCAAGTCTCCCAAATGCTTAAGTAAATCATAGAAGTACTTTTTCCCTTTCGTTCTGAAATAATCAGGGTAAAATGCTCCATTGGCATTAGCTTCATAATCGTTCAGCAAAACCCTGAAAGCTTCAGGAATTCTTTTAGTAGGCAGTTTTATCACTTTTTCAGCTGCCAAGCCTGTTCCGTCTGCTCGTAATCCACCTCCTAAAACTACTTGCATAGCAGGCACTACTTTTCCTTTATTTTTGATTGAACTTCCATGAAGCCCAATGCCGGCTATCATATGCTGACCACAAGCATTCATGCATCCGCTGATCTTGGTATTAATCAGTTTACTATGTGCCAGATGCGGGAATTCCTGTAACAGAAATTTTTCCAAAATATCCGCCAATGCAGTACTATTGGTCACGCCCAGATTACAAGTATCCGTTCCAGGGCAAGCGGTGATATCGGCAAAGCTTTCCGCACCGGATTGGTTTAAGCCCAGCTCCCCTAATTTTTCGAATAAAACCGGCAAGGCCTTTTTTCGGACAAAACGAATCACCAATCCCTGATACACACTGATGACCAAATCACCGCCTACAAACTCATCAATGATATCGGCTAATTTTTTGGCTGTTATATGATCTATATCGCCTAATGGAGCTTTTACCAAAACCCCAAAATAGCCTTCCTGCTTTTGCTCAAAAACATTGGAATCCAGCCATTGCTGGTATGCCCATTGATCTTTCACATCATAGCTTGAATAGATTTTTTGGGGCTTCGCATGATCTAAAGTAATGGGCTGCAAATCCAATGGCTTGGGATGCAATACTTTTTCTTCTTCCTCCACCAATCTTCTGAATTCATCCAAGCCGATTTTCTTGATTAAAAATTTCAATCTGGCCTTCATCCTTTTCTCACGCTCGCCAAAACGGTCAAAAACTCTTAGCGCAGCTTCCAGGAAAGTGATCAGCCTGTTTTCAGGTAGAAATTCAAAGAACTCCTGAGCCAAAATGGTTTGAGCACCTAATCCGCCACCAACTAAAACCCGAAATCCTTTTTCTTCTTCTGTTCCAGTTTTTCTCAAAACAGGAATAAATCCAAAATCATGTATGAAAGCAAAAGCCGTGTCCTTCTCACTGGAGGAAAAAGCAATCTTGATTTTCCTTCCCATCTCCTGGCAAATCGGATTTCGAAGAAAAAATCTAAAAACAGCGTCTAGATAAGGAGCTACATCAAAAGGCTCATGAGGGTCTATCCCTGCCTTATGGCTTGCCGTGATATTACGAAGCGTATTTCCACAGGCTTCCCTAGCGGTTAAGCCGGAAGCTTCCAGTGCTGACCAGATGGCTGGGGAGTCATCCAGCTTCACATAATGAAATTGAATATTTTGCCTTGTGGTCAGATGCAAATTTCCCGTTGCATATTGATTGGACAGTTCCGCAACCCTTCTTAATTGCTCGGTTGTAATTCTGCCTGCAGGAATTTTTAATCGGAACATCTGTACGCCCTTTTGCCTTTGTCCGTAAACGCCTCTTGTTAATCTGTAGGCTTTAAATTTCTCTTCATCAATTTGTCCAGAACGGAAGAGTTCAATCTTATTTTTAAGCTCAGCTATGTCTTTTTTTGCTGGTCTAGTTAATTCTAAATTTTCTGTTAATTGTGTCATGGTTTTAATTTTTTGAGTAAAAAAAATGCCTCTTGCGGAATGTTGGATTCTGCAAGAGGCACTATAATTTGGGTATAGCGATATCATGCAGCATCAGGAGGAGCCTTGCAACACATCATAAAACAAATCTTATTTTCTTTGCTTATTTTCATTATTTTGAAGCTTTTAGTGCTTGTTCAATATCTTCAATTATATCATTCACATTCTCCAGACCGACCGATAATCGGATTAAGCCATCTGCAATTCCCACTCTATGCCTTTCCTCCTCACTTAATTTGCTATGCGTAGTCGAGGCAGGATGCGTCACAATTGTGCGTGTATCCCCTAAGTTGGACGTAACCGAAAGCATTTTCAGATTATTCACAAATTTACTGCATCTCTCGCCTCCTCCTTTCACTATAAAAGTGAGGATACCACCTCCTAAAAGCATCTGCTTTTTGGCTAATTCAAACTGAGGATGCGATTTCAAAAATGGATATTTCACGCTTTCCAATTCTGCATGACCTTCCATGTATTCCGCTATTTTTAAGGCACTTTCGCAATGTCTGTCCATGCGAACTGCCAAAGTTTCCAGGCTTTTGGAAAGCACCCAAGCATTAAAAGGTGAAATCGCTGGCCCGGTATGGCGACTGAAAAAGCGTACATCTTTAATCAATTCTTTAGAGCCCAAGATCAAGCCACCCAAAACCCTGCCTTGTCCGTCAATAAATTTGGTGGCGCTATGCGAAACAATATGAGCTCCCCATTTGGCGGGCTGTTGTAAATAAGGGGTGGCGAAGCAATTGTCCACCACCAAAATCAAATTGTGAGCTTCCGCCAATTTCCCCAGCCATTCCAGATCAATGATTTCCAGTCCAGGATAGGAAGGTGTTTCCACAAAAATCATTTTGGTTTCCGGTTTTATAAGGCTTTCCCATTCATGCGTTCTGCTTATATCCGCATAAGTATGGGAAATACCCCATTTTGGAAAAATTTGAGTCAATAATTGATGGGTTGAGCCAAACAACGACCTTGCAGCCAAAATATGATCGCCTTGTTGCAAGAGTGCCGCCATACTTCCAAACATGGCCGCCATACCAGTGGCCGTGGCAAAACCGTCTTCCAACCCCTCTAATCGAGCCATTTTATCAATTAATTCCGAACTATTCGGATTTGAAAAACGGGAATAAATATTGCCTTCTTCTTCATCATTGAACAAAGCCTTTGCTTGCTCTGCATTTTCAAAAGTAAAAGAAGAAGTAAGGTAAAGCGGCACAGCGTGTTCTCTGTTGCCACTTTGGGCAGCTTGCGTACGGATAGCCTGGGTTTCGAAATGTTGCGACATAATAATTGATTATAATTTTCCTGTAAAAGGACAAAGTTTGACAAAAATGTAGTTGGATTAGCTTTTTAAAAGGCAATCAGAAATTGTTTAGGGTTTTAATCCTGCGCAAAATTTATAGAATACCCAAAAAGCTTAAATGGAAATCAACAACAGCAGTTATTACAACAGCAAATGCCAATTTGATTAGTGATTTTAGAAATAGACATGCATTCCAATGATTGATTATGTAAATCAATTTGGAGATTGTGCGAGATGTAATTTTTCTGTGTATTCATTGTTTTACCGTTTTATATTTCCCTTTGTTGGGCAGGAATTGGCACCTTTCCAAATTGTTTGACGGTTGCCAGAGGGTCAACGAGCCTGTTCTCTCACCTCTTCGATATAAATCGGTCGAAACCGATATGATGCCTCAAAGATAGAGACAGCTTTTCTACAATTCCAAATTTGAGTGGGTAAAAATTAGAAAAGATTGTTTATAGGGGCTTTATTTTGTCTTTCGGTTATATAATAAAACTTGTCTGCGGGCGTCTTTGACGCTGAAAATGTCTCGCAAAGTCGCAATGACGCAAAGGTTTCGCAAAGTGGAATTTCAAGGCTTTTAAAATTCGGTTTTAATAAAGTGAGGACTTCCCTTCCGCTTTTCCGAGTTCCTCGGAAGTGGTCGGGTTAATTCTATTACAATCCACCATAATAAAATTCATATTATCTACTTAGAGATACTGTTTAAAACAGCAAATACTTGTTTATAAATTATTTTAAATCTTTTTTTGTTAAGCAGTAAAAGAAATAAATATGCAAAGAACTTACAGAATAGTATTAAACCCCGATCCAGATGGTGGGTACACAGCAATAGTTCCAGCCCTAGCAGGTTGCATTACATGGGGAAAAGATATTCAAGAGGCTAAAGAAATGGCTAAAGAAGCTATTGAATTATATATTGAAGATTTAATTTCCTCTGGTGAAAATGTTCCAGATGACAATAATAGCTTAGAGCTATCATTAACTGTCGCTTAAAATGAAAGTTAAAGAGTTAATAAAGTTATTAGAAAAAAAATGGTTTTATACTCCAAAGAATCAAAGGCAGCCATCAGTTATATAAGCATCCTAACGGAAAAAGAACAATAGTAACCCTTCACAACAAAGACATACCTAAAGGCACATTAAACGCTATCTTGAAGCAAGCCGGATTAAAATAAGTGCACCTGCCAGTGTGCGCTCTACCGGTAAAAACTATTTTAAGACTTTTATTTACCCTTTTTCCACAAATCATTCCCAAATATTTTCAAAATTATTGGACTAAAAATCAATTCTGGTAATAAAGCTGGCAAATAAACAAACAAAAACATTATATCTATTGGCAAAATCCAAAATGACCAAATAAAGAATGAACTGATTATAGTTATAATCCTTGTAAGAACAATAATTATAACGCTTTTTAATATCTTGTTTTTGTTTATGAATAAAACATATCCTTGATAAACTGCTCCCATTACAAATGTAATTGACCCTAAAAAAAGAGTTAAGATTAATAGCTCAATTATAGGTGTGGGTTCCTGTTCCATTACTTTTTAATAATTTGAAATTTTAAGCAATCCTTTTTTCATCCGTTTTTTCATAATAAATCTTCCACTTTCAATCTCTGCTATCGTTTTATCATATTCCTTTTAGCCACTAAGGGTTCGAAGCTAAACTCAGCCAGGGATTTTTAGCACTGCACTTCCTACAAAGTACAAAATCCCTGCTTGCGTTTAGTTGCTATTATGTACTTTTTTTATTAATCCAATTTCCAATAAATATCAAGGTCCCACCAGTTAAGTAGGCTGCATTGAAGTTTTCTTTATAAAGTAATATACCTAACAATATTAAGATAGGAAGTCTAAAATAATCAATTGATATAATAGAACTAATATCATCATCCGTCATAGCTTTAGCCATTGTAAAGTGAGCAGCAATTGCTGATATTCCAACAATAAGTAAAAATGAAAAGTCTCTTATACTCGGCAGATTAATCTCTGTTATAGTAAGACCAAATGAAATAGGAATTTGAATTAGACACATAATGAAAACAATGTCTAAAGGCTTATATTTTTTAGTCAATTTTTTAGTTGAAGCATGAGCAATTGCATAACTAATGGCAGATAATAATACAATAATTGAGTTAGTATTTATTACACCAAATCCAGGTCTAATTATTATAAGTACACCAATAAAACCTAATATGATACTCACTATTTTTGATTTTGTCAATTCTTCTTTTAAAAAGACAGAAGCAATTATCAATATCCATATGGGTACAGAAAATTCAATAGCGGTTACTTCAGCCAATGACAAATAAACAATCCCTACTATATAGCCGTATTGACCTATTATATGAAAAATATTCCTAAATAAATGTTCATTTATAATGGAATACGTTGGTTTTGATAATTTACTTTTAAAAAATATAAGAATAGTGAGTAGTCCTATTAATGATCTAAAAAATATAATTTGAAATGAATTTACATTATCGCTCATTTCTTTAATTCCAATTATCATAACACAAAAAGAAATTACAGAAATCATCATCCATTTTTTAGAATTCATTTTCGTAATTGCATATAACAATGGGATCAGATTATTTCGATAAGTTCTTTTTTTAGTTTTGGAATATCGAAACTGACAATATCCCAAAGAACATTATTGTCCAAGGAGAAATACTCATGAACAAAAACATTCCGCATACCAATGATTTGCCTCCACTCTATTCTTGCATATTTATTTTTGAATTTATCTGACAAATGATTTGATGCCTCCCCTATGATTTCAAGTTGTTTGATACAAGCAAATCTCATCATAGAATTATCTAAGAACTCTTGCTTTTCAATTCCTTTCGTGTAGAATTCAATCTCATTTAAAGCCTGAATAATATGTTTTAATCTACTTTTATCTTTGACTTCCTCTTTCATAAATCAAAGTTTTGTCCTTCTCAATTTCTTTTTGTAGCTCTTTATCAAGTCCGTTTTTAGACAATAAATCCACCTTTCGGTTTAAGATTTTTTCCAAATCAATTTTCATTTGAATAAACTGAAGGCCTATTGGCTTTGAATAATCTAAATCCAGCAAGATATCCACATCGCTCTCTTCATTCTCCTCTCCTCTACTAAATGAACCAAAAATTGAAGCACTGTAGACAGGTTTGCTTACAAAGTAATCTTTAAGTTCCTGTATTTTATATTTTGACAGACTCATGAGTTGAGTTAAATAATGTTTCAAACTTTCTTGTTCATTTCTTTTTGCGAAACAAATTGTCCATTTTTAATCTCGGCAATCGCTTCATCAATTTCCTTTTTATATTGTGATGGAGTTAATGGGACGCCTTTTGAAGTATATGCGACTATTATTTCTTGCTTATCCATAATTAAATATAATTATTTCTGTAACACAATACCAATAAATTTCATTCAAACAGCCGCTGCCGCCTGCATCAATAAACCACAAATATAGGCTGCGTAAGTGCCAAGCGCATAGCCCAATACCGCTAAAAGTACTCCCACAGGAGCTAAGCTGGGATGAAATGCCCCTGCTACTATTGGGGCAGAAGCTGCACCTCCAACATTAGCCTGACTTCCTACTGCCACAAAGAAATAAGGAGCTTTTATTATTTTGGCTACTCCAAGCAATACAATTACATGAACAGCCATCCAAATCAACCCGACCATAAAGAATCCGGGATTATCAAAAATTGCGGTCACATCCATCAACATTCCGATGGAAGCTACTAAAACATAAATCATGACACTTCCTAAGCGGGAAGCACCCACACCTTCCAGTTTTCGGGCTTTGGTAAATGATAAACTTAACCCAATAGTCGTGGCAATCACCACTAACCAAAAGAAAGAGGAAGTCAAACTGAACTTATCTAACTGAGGGGCTACTTCTCCTATCCAGGGGGCAATTAAATCTGCTCCAAAATGAGATATTCCCGTAGCTCCAAATCCAATGGCTAAAACGGTCATTACTTCAGGCAGAGTAGGGATTTTCATAATGGAAGCCTGATACTTTTCAATACCTTTTTTTACTTCCTCTATGGAAGAGGCATCTGCATTCAATCTTTTATCCAGTTTTTTAGAAATACCAACACCATAAAGCAAGAAAGCCATCCATATATTGGCTACAATCACATCTACCGTGATCATGGTAGCAAATAAATCTTCACTAGCTCCGAAAGTTTCAAACATAGCAGCTTGATTGGCTCCTCCACCTATCCAACTTCCGGCTATAGTGGCCATTCCTCTCCAAACTGCGTCCGGGCCAACTCCACCAACAATATCTGGATTTATAAAAGATACAATTAAAATAGAAAGCGGTCCGCCAATTACAATTCCTGTTGTTCCCGCTAAAAACATGATGATGGCTTTTTTACCAAGACTTGCAATGGCTTTTAGATCGATACTAAGGGTCAATAAAACCAATGCAGTGGGTAAAAACCTGAGTTCGATTTTAAAATAGGGCTATTTGATCAGTAAATTCGGTTTCATATTTTATTGACGGTTTTTTGGGGAAGAAACTATAAGCAATCAAGCCTGAAACAAGGTTGGTTATGAAGTTTTCAAATGAGCGGTGTCTGGAATGTTCTATTTGGCATATGTTTTTAAGCTCATCGTTTACCGTTTCAATGATCGATCTTTTTCTAATCATAATCTTGTCCCTCATCTCCATGAGCACATTCTTCATATTATTTCTGATATTGGTTATCAAATGGATTCCATCTACAAATAGGATGTTGGCCAAATCCTTAGAAATGTAGCCTTTATCAGCATATAACTTTCCTTTCAGCTTGTTGATAAAGCTTTTGTTTTTCAATGGCTCCCTGTCGTCCACATTGCCTTTAGTAATGATGAAATTCAGTAATTCCCCTCGATCATTAATGACCAAATGCAGCTTAAAACCATAGAAATAGCCCATAGTTGATTTCCCTACCTCGGCAATATCCTTAAAAACCCTGTTGCGTTTTATTCTTTTATTTTTACAAACTCTAATGGGGGTTGAGTCGACAAAGGAAATCCCTGTTCCATTACCCAAACAGCAGCTCTTTAGGAAAAGCACCATAGGCATGGTAGAGCTTTGCATCAATTCAACAAAACGATTATAAGAAACGGTCTGAGGGAATAAGTGGGACAAGTGTTTTTGGACATAGTGGAGATAAAAATGCTTCATATTTCTAAACCCACCAGAATGAAAATAAACCATGATAGTGATGACCTCACTATCGCTCATTCTAGGCTTTCTCTTTGGTTTTTTACCCAAAGTATGATTTTTGACCGATTTTTTATATTCTGCTGTAAATTCATCGATAAGATAGAAAATTTCAGTAATTTTAACGTCTGTAAGAGTCATGTTTTAGTAGTTATGTTATTGGTAATCAACAACTTAATATAATGAAAAAACATGACTTTTTCATGCCGTCTATGGAAAATTCAGCATGTATTTATGATGATTATTAATCGAACTCAGGTTATAAGAAAATGGCTTCTCCCCATACCAAGCCACTTTACGTTTTGTGATAATCTCTTTGCCAAAAATAATGGCTTTATCATGTTCCCATTCTATTTCATTAAATAAACTATCGTAGAAATAGGAAGACTCCTTATCACTGA
>NZ_JAGXGF010000193.1 GCF_024636815.1 Marivirga sp. | reverse complement strand
TATACCTAGGATTAATTTAACAAAAGCTAAGGTAGCTAAATCGATACCCTAGAAGCGACCTGGATATGACCCCGTAGTTCAACGGATAGAATTGGAGTTTCCTAAACTTTAGATGCAGGTTCGATTCCTGCCGGGGTCACAACTACCAAGAACAAAAAAGCATGTTATTAGCTTTTGAGACAGCCATTGTAGATAAATACCTTAAAAAAACAAGTTGAAAAAATAACAGTGCTATCTAAAATTAGTATCCTTGTAAAACTGTAACGCTTATTTAGGACTAGACACTCTGATAACCAGTTTTTTTTTTAATACGCATTTGTTTTATAATTACGCTTATTATTTATGTTGATCAAAATAAATGGTATAGCTAAAACTGGGAATAATCGGGAAGAATGTTTTTTGGTATAGGTTTATACTTTTTCCATTAAAATCCAAATCAAATAGATATTGATCTGAATCTGTGTAATGGTAAAAATTAGTGTAAGAATTGAGTCGGTTATAAACATTGTAAATAGAAAATCTCCATTCTACAGGGCGTCCTTTTTTCGATAACTTACGATAAGTAAGGCCTGCATCTAGCCTATGGTAATCGCGCAATCGCGCAGAATTACGCTCACCATACATCAATACTTCTTTAAATTCGCCATTAACAGATGGACTTAGACGTTTTCCAATTGCAGGGGTGAACGGCAATCCAGTTTGATAAGTCCAAGCAATTGATAAATCTAATTTGTCAGACAGTGGTTTTGAAAAAGACAAATTCATCATATGGGGCCGGTCAAATTCGAAAGGATATTGAAAGCCATCATTTACTTCAGGGAATTTGTAAACAGTTTGGGATAATGTATAAGCTAATTGAGCTGAATAACTGTTAGTCTTTTTATCAAGTAATAATTCTATTCCCGTAGATGATGCAGTACCATTAGAAGCTACTTTATTTCTCCAGTTGGGATCACCAAATAAATTATTATACCCATCCTTATAAGTAAGAACATTAGTCGAATTTCTCGAGTAAGCTGTAATGTCAAGATTTAAAAAGCCTAATAAATCTTTCTGAACATAGCTCAAAGAAAATTGAGCCATTTGAGTGGGCGAAAATTCTTGGTCAGCCGGAAACCAAATTTCGTTATTCGCTATAAAACCCGTTGTAAACAACATATGATCATATTGATATAAACGTTCCAAATTTATTTTCAAATGCTGCTTATCAGATAATCCAAACCCAACGGTAAAACGTGGAGACCAATCTGTCCTTTTATAATCATTATTTTGATAATAGTAATACCGAACACCAGCTGTTATAAAAGAATGCTTCAAAAATTCAGTATTAAACTCAGCATAAGGTTCAAAATGAGAAGTACTAATAAACTCTCCTTCAGCATTATTAATTTGATTGGGTGAGAAGGAACGCTGATAAAGTTCGCCACCAATAAAAATTGAGATATTATCATCCAAGGAATATTCATAATGATTTTGAGCTCTTATCTCAGAGAGAGAAGAAGAATAACGGTTGTTAATTAATGCACTATCTGCTTGGTTATAATCATAATATTGGTTTTTATATTTTAGCCGATAATGAGTATAGGAAAGACAAATATCAGTATAAAAGCGTTTAGATAAATAATGTTGCCACTTAGAACCTATCATCCAGTTTCCCCAAACAGTTTGCATTCTGGATTTTATCTTTGAAGGCGAATCTTCACCACCACTCCAATGGTTCAGATAATCATCACCATGATAAACAATAAAAGACAAAGTTGACTGGTCGTTTACATGGTAAGTAACTTTTGAATTTACATCATGGAAACCGTAAGAAACTGTAAAATCATTCGCTCTAGACAAGGAGGAAACTCCTGCCATTAATGGGTCAATTAAGGTTTTTCGCAATGAAAGAAAATAGGTCCAATCACCTTGACCTAAAGGGCCATTGAGGGTAAAAGAAGAAATCAAGGGTGACAATGTAAGTTTGCTTTTATGGTCTTTGGTGTTCCCCTCTTTTTGTGTAATATTAATCAGGGACGAGACTTTACCTCCATATCGTGAAGGGAATCCACTTTTATAAATATCTATAGTATTAATCATTTCAGGATTAAAGACAGAGAAAAAACCACCCAAATGATGAACATAAGTTAATGGAATCCCATCAATTCGGTATTGGTTTTGACCTGACAAACTTCCACGTACAATAAGATGAGATGAAGCTTCATTCTGTGCTGTAAAACCAGGTAATTGTTCTATGGATTTAATTACATCAGGAACAGAGCCAATTACAGGATTAAGCTGAATATCCCTTCCTCTAAGTCGCTGAAAATTATGCTGAGCATTTTGGTTATTTCCTTGAACTGACACGACATCTAAATATTCTGTCTGTTGTTCAAGTAGATAGGAGTTTTTCTCTTCCAAAATTTTATTGACAACTAATTTTTTAGGCTCATATCCTATAAATGTAATTTTGAGGGAATCGCCATTAGTGGCAGTTAAGCGAAAATGACCTTGAATATTGGAAATAGTATTTTTCTGTTTGCCAGTTGGCGAAGTTAAAGAGATGTGTGCTCCAATTAGAACTTCATAAGTGGAACTATCTTTAATAGTACCCGAAAGCAATATTTCTTTTTGAGCTACACTAAGTGAGCATACTCCTAATAAAAGACAGCTTAATAGGATTTTTACCATTGATATTGATTTTCAAGAAAAAGAGTGTCAGCAATTACTTTGGAATAGGCTACAGAAAGTCCAATTACTCCTTCAGCATAGCTTTTATAGTATGGTTCATATACAGGTCTATTATTGCCATCCAGTTGGGGTAAATTGGATTGTTCGTATAAATACTCAGATTTCACTAATTCGTAATAATCATGATCTGTGGTTCTAAGTTCTATTAACAGCGGATATAACTGAATTTTCCTCTGTTCATTAATTAATAAGTCATTTCCAGTAGAATAATTTACTGTTAAATCAATTTTAGAATTCATCACTCCCTCATTACTAAAATTTAAGATGGGAATTCCCTCACGTATCAATAAGGGGTCTACGAGTTCCTTAATTTGAATAGGAGTAACTATAGTATCATTTTGAAAAGAATATATTTGGATTTGAGACACTTTCAAATGATGATAGCGGATTTCGGAAATATCATTTTGTAATGATATCAAAAGGGCTGGAGTAGAAACCCCTTCTTCATCTATAGCAAAATTTTCCTTATGATCAATCGATAAAATTTCAGAAGCTACTGGTATTTTCTTTTGTATGCTAAAGCTTTCACGATTAGGGATTTGAACAACAAATCTATATTCTACACCTTCTTTTGCGGTCACTTCTGCAATGTAATCTCCCTCATTTTGGTAGGTTAAACTAGAATGAAAATTATCATTTATGTACATATCAATTTCAGCTTGACCTTCATAATCTGGTTGTTTTGATTGAAGTCCAAAAGATTTCGATACATTTATAACTATTTGTGAATCGGTACTTAGAATGCAATTGACAACATGATAATCACTATAATCCTCAAAATCGCTTTCCACAAGTGTAGTGCAGGATGAAAAAATTATTAACCAGAATATGGAAAGATAATAGCGCATATTATTTTATAATTAAATTCTCCAACCAAGTCCAATTCGACCTAAAAGTCTTTCATTATAATTTGCTTCAAATTTAAAATAGAAATTATTGTTCATATTTAATTTAATTCCGGCACCAGCTGTATATATCCAACCGTTAGAACGTATTGCATCAAAATCATCTTTATCATTAAGCATAAGTGCATATCCAATTTCAACTGCAAAGAATGGATCAATATTGTCAATACCCAAAAAATTCCTCGTGATCAGTGTAGGAAAATTATATTCAATATTCGGAGCAAGAATAAGAAGTGGGCTTGAAGTTATACCGTAAGACTCACTCTGAATGGAATCACTCTTATCTAATTCAATCATCATCACCTCTTCAGTCCTTGCATACCTAAGATGCCCACCTATGGAGAATGTTTTAGCAACCTGATAATTCAATTCCATCATTCCAGAGAAATTGAAAGAAAAATTCTCAGTTTGATAGCCATTACTAGATTCATATGCATAGATAGATCTCATGTGAGATAATTGAAAATCAAGACTAAATTTATCATTAGCTCCATTTTGAGAATACCCAAAAATAGACAAACAAATTAATATTGATATTAAAAATAGCTTTTTCATATTAAAATTTGGGCTGCTTGAAAAAAAAGTTGGGTTACCCCAACTTTTTTTAATTTTATCTCAAATCAAATGTGGCTGGCGGTGTAGATGGTGTGTCACCGTAAACAGCAACAGCATAAAAATATGAACTCTTATCTGATGCATCATAAACAGTTTTAGGGTCATTTCTTTCCCATTTTTGATCATATTCAGTTCTTCTATTGTATGCTCTTTGATGTAGAACACTGCCAACATTGAACTGACCAGGTGCGTATGCCATATAACTAGCCTCTCCTGTAATTGTACGTGTACAATGATACCAAACCCACATAACCTTCTTATAAGGTCTTACCAAAAAATGATAGGTATAATATACATTTCCATCATTTCTTCTAGATTTAATCTCTGCTCTGGATAACGTTCTGTCCCTTCCGTCAGTACTTCTTCTTTCCTGTAAAGTGCCCCAATATCCACCTCGCTTGACAGATGTTGTCACCTTTCTTTCTATAGGCACAATTTCCAAGCCGTTAAACGTTTCATTTTCTTCTTTAATAAGTTGATCAAACTGTTCTTCAGATACAGATTTTAAAGATTCTATTTCTTCCAAGGATCCTTTAAGTTCGCCATTTTTAAAAATTTTATGAACTTTATCTCCAATCTGAACTAATCTATCCTGATTAATTACAAATCGATTGGCTTGGTTATGATATTTTGTCTCCAAGTAAAATTCATTCTCAATTTCCTCTAAAACTAAATAATCCTTATTCTCTTCAATAATTGACATTAGTTCTTCTTCACTGGAAAGTTCCTCAAAATTAATGCTATTGTAGCGTTTTAATGCTTCCACTCCAAAAGAATTAATACCCTTAGCTTTAACCCAGTCCTCTAATTCAGCAACCGGAATCTCTACAGATTCTGTAACGGCCTGGTTGAAGTCTTCAGTGGTCTCAAAAACTAACATGGAGGACTGATCTGGTTCTATTTTTAAGTTTTCTATTTCATTATTACACGAAGTAAATGAAATAATTATTGTGAGCGCTAATAACGCTTTAGATAATTGGTTCATAATAAATTATTGATTGTAAAATTAAATTTTGATTAAAAAGCAAGTGTATGCCTGATGCTTTGCATTCTATCATACCGATAAGGGAAGGACTATCTCATACGCAGTAACTTTAAGGGTTTTAGTTGACTTATTTTTTCAAAGCAAATTGTTTCAATTTAAAAATCAAAATATAATTCTAATAATTATCTCTACAATTATATATTGAATTATAGATAAGTTTTAATCAACTATGTTTTGTAATTAAGGCGCTAAAATGGAGTTTATAATATAAAGAAGATCTTCACTTTAAAAAAAGCCCTCAAATTGCTAATAAAATCTCTAAATTTTGATTTCATATCCTAAAACAGTAATATTAATGTGTCATACAGTTAATGGCACAAATACCATTGACCGACTTATTTTTTAACCAACTACAATCAAAATTTTCGGCATCTTTGCTGAATAGACAATAATCTAATCCATGGCTAAAAAAGCTGCACCAAAAAATCAAAAATCAATAGAAGAATCACTTTGGGATTCTGCCAATAAATTAAGAGGAAAGGTCGAATCTTCTGAATACAAGCATGTAGTTTTGGGCCTGATCTTCCTCAAATTTGCTTCTGATAAATTCGAGAAAAGAAAGCAAGAGCTCATAGCAGATGGTAAAGAAAAATACCTCGAAATGAAGGAGTTCTACAATATGAAGAATGTCTTCTTTCTTTCTGAGGAAGCTCGCTGGTCGCACATCATGGAGAATGCCAAGCAAGATGATATCGCTTTGAAAATAGATTCTGCCTTGCATAATGTAGAACGCAACAACCCTTCTTTAAAAGGCGCTTTGCCCGACAATTATTTCTCACGATTAGGTATGGATGCAGCTAAGCTTTCTGCCTTACTTGATACGGTAAATAATATCGACACCCTCTTGGATGAGAAGGAAGATGTGATAGGGCGGATTTACGAGTATTTCCTTGGGAAATTTGCATCTGCAGAAGGAAAAGGCGGTGGAGAGTTTTATACACCTAAAAGCATCGTAAACCTGATTGCAGAAATGCTGGAGCCGTACAAAGGCAAAATATACGATCCTTGCTGTGGTTCAGGAGGTATGTTTGTGCAATCGATTAAGTTTGTAGAAAGCCATAATGGCGATACCAAAGACATCTCCGTGTACGGACAGGAATATACTGCTACGACCTACAAACTGGCCAAAATGAACCTGGCTATTCGAGGCATCTCTGCTAATTTTGGAGAGGTGCCGGCTGACACCTTCTTCAATGACCAGCACCCTGATTTAAAGGCCGATTACATCATGGCCAACCCACCCTTTAATCAAAGCCAGTGGCGTGATAAAAACGAACTAACCGATGATGCCCGATGGAAAGGCTATGAGGTGCCACCTGTGGGCAATGCCAATTATGCATGGATTATGCATATGCTTTCCAAGCTATCTGAAAATGGAACAGCTGGCTTCGTATTGGCCAATGGAAGTATGAGCTCCAATACCTCAGGGGAAGGAGAATTGCGAAAGAGCATGATTGAAAATGACTTGGTGGATTGCATGATTGCCTTGCCCGGACAGCTGTTCTACACCACACAGATTCCTGTTTGCTTATGGTTTATGACCAAGAATAAAAAGGCTGATGCTGCCAAAGGCTTTAGAGACCGCAGCGGAGAAACGCTTTTTATTGATGCTCGCGAAATGGGTATTATGATAGACCGAGTCCACAAGGAACTGACCGAGGATGATATACAGGAAATTGCTCAAACCTACCACAATTGGCGCTCTACTACAGAAGCCCTTAAAGACCGTCATTCCGATGCCTCCAACGACCGTCATTCCGAGGAATCGAAGGAATCTCTCAGCTACGAAGACAAACCCGGCTACTGCAAATCAGCCACCACAGCAGAAATAAAAAAGAACGATTACGTACTCACACCAGGCCGCTATGTAGGAATGGCTGCCGTAGAAGATGATGGTGTGCCTTTTGAAGAAAAGATGAGTGCCCTTTCACATCAGCTTTTCGCACAAATGGATGAAGGTGAAAAGCTAGATGAGGCTATTAAGAAGAATTTAAAGATGTTGGGCTATGGGGAGTGAGTGGATTGAAATAACCTTAGATGAAGCTTATGAATTCAAGTCAGGACTATCTAAATCACGAGATCAGTTCGGTTCGGGATATGGTTTTGTTTCCTTTAAGGATGTTTTCTACAATTATTTTTTACCAGAGAAACTAGAGGGTCTCGTAAATACAAATAAGAAAGAGCAAGTTTCGTGCTCTGTTAAACGTGGAGATGTATTTCTAACTCGTACAAGCGAAACTTTTGACGAATTAGGAATGAGTTCTGTAGCATTAAAAGATTATGATCAGGCTACTTTTAATGGTTTTACAAAAAGACTTCGCCCTAAAGGTAATTACCAAATTCTACCGGAATTTATAGGTTACTACTTCAGGAGTCAATTTTTCAGAAGATTAGTAACTTCTATGGCTACTATGACTACTCGTGCTAGTTTGAATAATGAGATTCTATCCAAGTTAATAGTGAAATTCCCATCTCTCCAAGAGCAAAAATCCATAGCTCACATCCTAGGTACTTTAGATGATAAAATTGAGCTCAACCGTAAAATGAATGAGACGCTGGAAGCAATGGCGCAAACACTCTTCAAAAGTTGGTTTGTAGATTTTGATCCTGTGCTCGATAAAGCCTTAGCCGCAGGTCACGAAATACCCAAACCCCTACAAGAAAATGCAGAAAAGCGCAAAGCTTTAGGCAGTAAAAGAAAAGCCTTACCACAAGAAATCGCTGATTTATTTCCTGATCGATTTGTTTTTACTGAGGAGTTAGGTTGGGTGCCTGAGGGGTGGGAAATCAGTAATATTGGTAACGAATTTAATGTTACTATGGGCCAATCTCCCCCAGGGTCTACTTACAATGAAAATAGTGAAGGAATAAGATTTTTTCAAGGGAAAGCAGATTTTGGTTTCAGATATCCTACTGATCGAATTTATTGCTCTGAACCAAAACGATTTGCTAGTGAAGGCGATACTTTAATGAGTGTTCGTGCCCCTGTAGGTGATGTAAATATTGCCTTGCATGATTGTTCAATTGGAAGAGGTTTATGTGCAATTCGACATAAATTATCCTCAAAATCGTATACTTATTACTTTATGAAGCATAAAAAAGCTATTTTAGATAGCTATGAGTCTGGAGGTACTGTGTTTGGGAGTATTAATCAAAAACAGCTAAAGAGTCTTGATGCTTTCGGAAATATTGAATCTATAATATCTGCTTTTCATGATATAGCTTCAAGTCATGATGAAAAAATTGAATTAAATTCCAGAGAGTTATTAATTCTTTCCCAAACGAGAAACACTTTACTTCCAAAGCTGATTTCTGGGGAATTGAGAGTGCCAGAAGCTCAGAAAATGCTGGCTAACAATTTTTAGATAGAAGAGAAGAAGGCATGATTAAAAAAATTGAAATCAAAGATATTGCTTCATATTCTCCTGAAGGAGAGGAAATCCCTGATTTAAAAAAGGTAAATTTCTTTTTTGGTAATAACGGTTCTGGTAAGTCCACGATAACAAAGTTTCTTTACAATCTGAATCTCCAAAAAGATTTATCTGAAACAAGATATAAAAATTGTACTACTGAAGGTTTCAATGATCAAACTCATCAAATATTGGTATTTGACGATCAGTTTGTTGAAAGGAATTTTATCAATAAAAACTTCCAGCCAGGTATTTTTTCATTAAATGAAAAGAATGATGAAATTGATATATTAATAAATGCAGAAAAAGAAAAATTAAAGATTGATGAGAATCATTTTAATAGTGTTTTACCTTCCCGAGAAAAAAAGTTAAAGGATCTACTTCATAAATCCACTGAAGAATTAAAAAAGACATGCTTTAAAGAAAGAAAAGCTTTTGATACTTTTTATCAGCACGATATTAAATCTGTCTCTTATACACATCTCCGAGCCCAC
>NZ_JAGXGF010000192.1 GCF_024636815.1 Marivirga sp. | reverse complement strand
TCTCTTATGAGTTGAAATCTTGTGTCTTTTTCTTTTTTTACCGCAAGGCATAACTTTAAATTTTTTTGTTAAACAATTTTATTACAATTCATTCAAGTAACTCTCAACAGCTGCTAACAGCTGCTCATCATTACTTTTATTCTTAATTTCAGTAAATAACTTTTTAGCTTTTGCTTTCTGTCCGTTGTTCATCAAACTCAAAGCTAAATAAAATTCCGCCTGAACGTTATCAGGATGGTTTCTTAAAAGCTTTTCAAATCTCTCTATTGCTTTGCTATATTGGCCAGATTGTATTGAAAGTATACCTAAATTAAACAAAGCTTCTTCATTATTTGGATCTTCCTCCACCACTTCCAAAAGCATTGAAATCCCTTTCATTGGGTTTTCAGAAGAAACATAAGTCATGGCTAATTTTATTTTAGCACTCTTATTAGCTGGATTCTTATCCAATACTTTCTGTAAGTATTCTCTGGTTTTTACTGCTAATCTTTTTGCTTTCTCTACGTCAGCTGCAAAACTGAAGGCTTCATAATAGGCGTTTCCTATTAATTCATTGTCTTCCTGAGATAATTCAACATATTTAGCCGCACTATCCAACCTATTTAGGTCTCGGAATACATCGGCTAAAGAATCCGCAAATATAATACTATTTTCTTGACTTTCAGCTAACGAATAATTGTTTCTTAGCCTTTCAATATCTTTTTTTACCTCTTCAGGTATGTTACCTGAGTGAGATTCTGTCATCAAACTGTTAGATGAAGTTGAAGAATTGTCTTTTGAAGTTGTAGTATGTTCTACGGAATCAGTCTCTTTTTCAATGCTTTCATTTTCATTATCAACCACGACCTTAGACAGACTGAAAAATACAGCTACTAAAACAATGGCAATAACGAGTAATATGATTCGAGACTTAAGCATGTCTAAATTTAAACTTCTTCAGTAATTTTATTAGAGCTTTTGATTTTTTCTACAAAAACTTTTGAAGGTTTAAAACTAGGCACATAATGTTCATCAATTACAATAGCCGTATTCTTGGAAATGTTTCGAGCAATTTTCTTTGCTCTTTTCTTATTCACAAAACTTCCAAAGCCTCTGACATAAATGTTTTCACCATCTGCCATTGAATCCTTCACAACAGAGAAAAATGCTTCTACTGTAGCGGTTACATCTGCCTTATCGATACCTGTTTTTTCAGAAATTTCTGATATAACGTCTGCTTTAGTCACGCTTCTTTTTGTTTTAAATTATTAAAAAATTTTTCCCTTTCATTTTAGGTCTGCAAAGGTAACCTTACATTTTTGAATTTAAAAGTAAAATCTTTTAAAGATATGTAAGCTCCACATCGCTAATTTATATTTAACTTTTTAATTTTCAACATTTTACGCAAAAAACTAATTAATAATTTCATCTTTATATTCTTTACATATTTAATTTAAGATTAAGCATATTTGCATTTCTATGACTCAAAGCTTTTCAAACCTTCTTATCAACTGGTATAATCATAACCAAAGAGACTTGCCATGGAGAAACACTTCTGACCCTTATAAAATATGGCTTTCTGAAATTATTTTACAACAAACCAGAGTGAATCAAGGATTACCTTATTATAATAAATTTATAAATCAGTATCCTTCAGTGGATGATTTAGCAAAAGCTCCAGAAGATGAAGTGATGAGATTATGGCAGGGCTTAGGTTATTATTCTCGAGCCAGGAATCTACACGAATGTGCAAAATCAATAGTGGAATACTATAATGGTGAATTTCCAAATACTTATAATGAATTATTAAAATTAAAAGGCATAGGGAAATATACTGCTGCCGCAATAGCTTCTTTTGCTTTTGGACAAGTAGTGCCTGTGGTAGATGGCAATGTTTTTAGAGTACTTGCTAGATATTTCGACATCTCAGATGATATTGCACAACCTAAAACATTCACCAAATTCTTTAATGTTGCAAGCGAACTAATCCCTCAAGATCAATCAGATTCTTTCAATCAAGCTATTATGGAATTGGGCGCTACAATTTGCACTCCAAAAAAACCTGATTGTGAGAATTGTCCAGTAGCGCAGGATTGTATAGCTAGAATTCAACATAAGCAATTAGAATTGCCAGTCAAAAAGAAAAAAATTAAAATTAAACATAGATATCTGTATTATTTAATTTGGCAAAATAGCGGAAAGATGGCTATGAAAAAAAGAGGTGCAAATGATATCTGGCAAGGCTTATTTGATTTTGATTTGATAGAAACCAACACTTCTTTATCAACAGAAGAGGTTTTTGAAAAAGTAAATAAAAAATACAATAATGCTGAAGTAGTTGAAATATCTGAGCCTATTAAGCACATACTATCACATCAGCGATTGGAAGCCGTATTTGTAGAATTAAAACTTACCAATAAAAATATTTTAAATGATCAGAGTTTAAAATACTACACAAAACAGGAAGTTGAAGAACTGCCAAAACCCAGATTGATTGAGAATTATTTGACAAGCAAAGATTTTTAGGTAAATTTATATCTGAAGTTTTAACTGTTGGAAAAATTTTCCTTAAAAAAGCAGTTTGCTTCAACTATTAACTGTAATTTTGAACTAATTTTTAACTAAAACTTTTAACTTATGTCAGGAGTAAACAAAGCAATACTTGTAGGAAGACTGGGTAAAGACCCAGATGTTCGACATTTAGAAAGCGGAGCAGCCGTTGCTAATTTCCCAATAGCAACCTCCGAAACTTACAAAGACAAAAACGGAAATAAGGTAGAGCAAACTGAATGGCACAATATTGTGCTTTGGAGAGGTTTGGCTGAAATAGCTGAAAAATACCTTCAGAAAGGTAAAATGGTTTACATTGAGGGAAAACTCCGTACCAGATCCTGGGAAAAAGATGGGGTTACTCGCTATACAACCGAAGTAGTTGGAGATCAGATGACGATGTTAGATTCAAAAGGAAGTGATAATCAATCTTCTGGTGGGTCTAATGAATATCAATCAAACAATCAAGCGGCTGAGGCACCAAGCCAAACACCAGATACAAACAGCGAAATGGACGATTTACCATTTTAAATAAACAAATATAAAAATTGGAAGACCCTTCCCCTAGTATATTTTTATTAGCAAGTATAGCCGAAAATGGCAATCATTGGTTTTACATCATCAATACTGTATTGATGATGTTTTTACTAATGATGTCCGCACTTGTTTCAGGCTCCGAAGTAGCATTCTTTTCTTTATCTCACGAAGATTTGGCTAAATGTAAAACAAGCAGTCAGCCAAAGGAACAAACTATTTTAGAGCTATTAAAAAACCCAAAACGCTTATTAGCAACTATTCTGATCCTTAATAATTTTATTAATGTAGGGATAGTTACACTTTCCACCTACGTTACCTGGGAAATTGTAGGCACCAAAGAAACTGAAGGCTTAATGGTGGTTACTTTAACTGCTATAATTACATTTCTAATCGTTTTTTATGGAGAGATTGTACCCAAAGTTTATGCTAATCAAAATAATTTAAGTTTTGCTTCGAGAATGGCACTACCGCTAAATTTTTCGGCAAAAATTGTTAGCCCCTTATCAATTTCATTGATGAGCCTGAGTAACATTATTGAAAAAAGAGTTGAGCAAAAAGGCTTTAGCGTTTCAATAGATGAATTACATCATGCACTGGAAATTACTGCAGACAAAGATACAACCGAAGAAGAAAAAGGTATTTTAAAAGGGATAGTAAATTTTGGTACGCTTTCGGTTCGCCAGGTAATGAAATCTCGATTGGATATAACGGCTTTTGACATTGATGATGATTACCATATGTTAATGGATCAAATCAATAAAAACGGTTTTAGTAGAATACCCGTTTACAGGGATACGATTGATAAAATTGAGGGAATTCTGTATGTAAAGGATTTATTACCTTATATAGAGAAAGAAGATAATTTTGAATGGCAAACACTTTTAAGACCTGGTTTTTTTGTTCCGGAATCCAAGAAAGTAGATAGTCTCTTAAAAGATTTCCAAGAAAGAAGAGTACACATGGCTATAGTAGTTGATGAATATGGTGGCACTTCCGGACTTATCACCTTAGAAGATGTGATTGAAGAAATCGTTGGGGAAATTAATGATGAATTTGATGAGGACATAGATGTTGCTTACAACAAATTAGATGAATACACCTATATTTTTGAAGGCAGAACCTCACTCAATGATTTCTGTAAAATCATCAATGAAGAAACTAGCACTTTTGATGAGGTGAAAGGTGAAAGTGAGTCTTTAGGAGGATTAATTTTAGAAATCAATAGCAAACTACCCCGTACTGGAGAGAAAATAAAGTTCAAAAACTTCACTTTTACGGTAGTTGCTGTGGATCAAAAAAGAATTAAAAGAGTAAGGGTATTTACTAAAAATTAGTCTTGAGCCCTGCTTCAAGAATTAATTAGACTATCATACCATGCTTGTATTCGTAATTAGCACCTTTGTCGCAGTATTTGTATCCTTTTTATGCTCTATGGCTGAAGCTGTTCTGCTCAGTGTCGACAAAGTAAAAATTGAGACTGATAAAGAGAAAGGGCTGACTTATGCGAAGATCATGCATAAGCTCAAATCAAATATTGACAGACCCATTTCCGCTATCCTTATATTAAACACAATAGCCCACACTGGTGGCGCTACTATCGCAGGCAGTGCATTCGATGCAATTTACGGGGAAGAGTATATATGGATATTTTCAGTCATTTTTACGATCGTTATCCTTTTTGGTACTGAAATCATTCCCAAAGTAATAGGCGTAAATAAATCAAACCTGATTTCCAGAAAGATGGCAAGGCCTCTTCAGTTGATTATTAAAATTCTCCACCCTCTTATCATAGTGACACAAGCATTCACCAACTTTTTAGTGGGTAAAAGAAAAAAGAGCAATCCCTATAGCTTAGATGATATTCGAACAATTGCCAAAATGGCTAAAATGGAAAAGATAATTGATACCGATCAAGAAAACATCATTATCAACACTTCTACTCTAAAGAAACGCTTTGTAAAAGAAATCATGCTGCCCGTTAAAAAAATAATCTATTTTAAAGAGAACATCAGCTTCGACAAATATTTCAATTTAGCTAGCAAACATAAACATACTCGCTACCCCATTAGCAAAACTGATTCAATTGAAGATGTTTATGGTTATATAAATTTCAAGGAAATAGCGCTTAACGAAAAAGAAGACTCAGAAAATAGATTAACTGAATTTATTAGGCCCATTATTTTTATAGATGAAAACACTCCTATCATTAATTTACTTAAAAGAATGAATGAAAATAGATTTCACATCTCTATGGTGAAATCCAATGATGATAAAATTATTGGGATGATAACCTTAGAAAATTTAGTAGAAACGGTAGTGGGAGATATAGAAGATGAGTTTGATTAATAATGATTTAAATTACACTAAGTAAACCATCACAAATATCCTGCTATTTTAGCAATGTCTCATTTGTGACAATCTATCATAAATATATTCCCGTACTTTAATGAAATTTATTTTGAGTAAATATGAATGATACTTATTTAGAAACCACAAAGGATGTTTATAGAAAAGCAGCCGAAACTCCAGATGTTGGACTTTGCTGCACTACTACTCCAATTTGGCAATTGCCGGCATTAGATATCCCCAAAAGAATGCAAGAGATGAATTACGGCTGCGGAAGTACAGTTCATCCTCGTGACTTGGTTAACAATCCCAAAATATTATATGTTGGGGTGGGCGGAGGAATGGAACTCCTTCAATTCTCTTACTTTAGCAGACAAAAATCAGGCGTTATTGGCGTGGATGTAGTAGAAGAAATGCTGACAGCAAGCAGAGACAATTTTTCAGAAGCCGAAAAATTAAATGATTGGTTCGACTCTTCTTTTGTTGATTTAAGAAATGGTGATGCTTTAAATCTGCCTGTTGAAGATAATTCAATAGACGTGGCAGCTCAAAATTGTTTATTTAATATTTTTAAAGAAAGCGATATTAAAAAAGCGATGGATGAAATGTACCGTGTACTTAAACCTCATGGTCGTTTGGTAATGTCTGACCCTGTTTGCAATCAAACAATGCCTGAAAATTTAAAAGAAGATGAAAGATTAAGAGCTCTCTGCTTAAGTGGCTCATTACCATTAACTGATTACATTAAAAAAATTACTAATGCAGGATTTGGAACCGTTGAAATCAGAGCCAAACGACCTTATAGAGTCTTAAGTCCTAATCATTATGCTACTCAGGAAAATATTTTTATAGAAAGCGTAGAGGTTTGTGCCATTAAAGACCCAATGCCAGAAGATGGTCCTTGTGTATTTACTGGCAAAACTGCTATTTATATTGGGACTGAAGAATATTTTGATGATAAGAAAGGGCATGTGTTGATGCAAAATCAGCCATTGTCTATTTGCGATAAAACTGCCAATACACTGAAGTCACTTGATAGGGAAGATATCTATATTTCCCCATCCACCTATTTTTATGATGGCGGTGGTTGCTGCTAACAATAAAAATATTGAATGATTGGTGTAGAAATTTGAAGAGAGCTATACAAGGTAATATTGAAAATGATTAAAGGGCAACATTTCTGTTGCCCTTCTTATTTTACAATGCTTTTAAAACATTCTTTAGCATTTCATTTACTTCTTCCGCATGTTGAACTAACTCATCATTATCCACAACTGACATAGCAGCTGCAGGATCTATAGCAGTAACTTCCACATCTCCATTTTCCATTTCCCTTACAGTCACATTGCATGGTAGCAAAGTACTGATATGTGGTTCAATTGAAACTACTTTATCAGCATAAGTTGGATTACAAGCTCCTAAAATCACATGCGGTAAATAGTCTTTATCCAATTTCTTCTTCATAGTAGCTTTAAAGTCTATTTCAGTCAAAACGCCAAAACCCTCTTCTTTGAGCGCTGCTTCCACTTCACTTCTTACTGCACTAAAGTCTTTTCCTTTTAATATTTTTGAATGATAATAATTCATATTTATATCTTTTTATTTCTTATATGTACGATGCGAATTTTATTATGATTGGCTTAAACCTAATAAATAATGAAATAAAAGGATGTTTGTGATAATTGTTACACAGATATGCTTCCAGCAACTAAGTCATAATGATATTAGTAAGGTTAAGGCCCATGCGAGTTTAAAATCTATTTATATTTGTGCCTAAACATTTTCCAACTTAATCGTTTGTTGTAAGTATGGATTTTAAAATCATAAGTGAATATCAACCTACCGGAGACCAACCAAAAGCCATTAAAGAACTTCAAAAAGGAGTTGAAGATGGAGAACAAGATCAGGTGCTTTTGGGCGTAACTGGTTCTGGAAAAACATTTACCATTGCCAACTTAGTGGAACGCGTTCAAAAACCTACCCTAGTTTTAAGTCATAACAAAACCCTAGCCGCGCAACTTTATGGCGAATTCAAGCAGTTTTTTCCAGAAAATGCGGTAGAATATTTTATTTCCTATTATGACTATTATCAGCCAGAAGCATTTATCCCTTCCAGCAATGTTTATATAGAAAAAGACCTTTCCATTAATGAAGAAATTGAAAAATTAAGATTAAGCGCTACTTCAGCACTACTATCAGGAAGAAGAGATGTGATTGTAGTGGCATCCGTATCATGTATTTACGGTATAGGAAATCCAGAAGAATTTGGTAAAAACATTATTCGCTTGCAACAAGGTGATAAAGTTCCCCGCAATCAATTGTTGTTTGCTTTTGTGGATATACTCTATAACAGAACCACAGCTGAATTCAAAAGAGGAACATTTAGAGTAAAAGGCGATACGGTAGATATCTTTGTTGCTTATGCGGATTTCGCTTATAGAATTATGTTCTGGGGAGATGAAATAGAATCCATCCAACGAATTGACCCTGAAACTGGGAAGAAAATTTCCGATGAAAAAATAATAAGTATTTTCCCTGCCAACCTATTTGTAACTGGAAAGGATGTTCTGCACCAAGCCATCAAAGAAATCCAAGATGATATGGTGGAGCAAGTGAAATTCTTTGAAAGGGATGGTAGATTTTTGGAAGCCAAACGTCTTCAGGAAAGAACTGAATTTGATATTGAAATGATGCGTGAATTGGGCTATTGCTCAGGAGTGGAAAACTACTCTCGTTACTTTGATAGAAGGACGCCTGGTACACGCCCCTTCTGCCTTTTGGATTATTTTCCAGATGATTTTTTGATGGTAATTGATGAGAGTCATGTTACAGTTCCGCAAGTTAGGGCAATGTATGGTGGTGATAGAGCCCGAAAAATAAACTTAGTGGATTATGGCTACAGATTACCTTCGGCTATGGACAACAGGCCATTGAAATTTGATGAATTTGAAAATTTAATAGGCCAAACAATCTTCGTGAGTGCTACTCCTGCTGAATATGAATTACGAAAAACAGAAGGGGCTGTAGTAGAACAAGTAATTAGACCAACCGGCTTGCTAGATCCTGAAATTGATGTCCGCCCAAGTGGAAATCAAATTGATGATTTATTAGAAGAGATAGATGAGAGAGTAAAATTAAATGAGCGCGTCTTGTGTACTACATTAACCAAAAGGATGGCAGAAGAGCTCAATAAATTTTTAGGAAGAGCAGGTATAAAGTCTCGTTATATTCACTCTGAAGTAGACACTCTAGACAGAGTAGAAATTTTAAGGGATTTAAGGCTAGGTGAATTTGATGTATTGGTAGGTGTAAATTTACTTAGAGAAGGCTTAGATTTACCAGAAGTTTCTTTGGTAGCAATTCTAGATGCAGATAAAGAAGGATTTTTAAGGAATCAGCGTTCTTTAGTTCAAACAATTGGTCGTGCGGCTAGAAATGAAAAAGGTAAAGTCATCATGTATGCTGATAAAATGACTGCTTCGATGGAACAAGCTATTGACGAAACCAATAGAAGAAGAGCAATTCAAAAAGCATATAATGAAGAACATGGTATTACGCCTAAAACTGTATTCAAATCCAGAGAAAGCATATTAGGCCAAACAGTTGCAGTTGACTCTAAAAAGACTTCTCAGCAAAAATATTATGCTGGCTTAGAAGGAACTTCTGTTGCTGCAGATCCAGTAGTTCAATATATGGATAAACCAGCTTTGGATAAAATGATTACAGCCACTAAAAAGAAAATGGAGAAGGCGGCAAAAGACCTCGATTTTATGGAGGCCGCAAGATTAAGAGATGAATGGCAAGAACTTCAAAAATTACGAGATAAAAAATAAGTCTAAGACTGACTTATTATTCGAGTCCAAACAGAGCAATAATTTAGATCTCAGCCAAACAAAAAGGTTTTGATGCATATTTAAACAGATGAAAATAACTTTACGGTAACACTAAAATACTATATTTGCAAAAATTCAAAAATATGAAGATCAGAGTAATAAGCGTTTTTATTTTAAGCATTTTCACCATTTCTCAAGCTTTAGCGTGGGGACAAACTGGCCACAGGGCAGTAGGTGAAGTAGCATCATTCTATTTGAAAAGAAAGGTAGAGAAAAGAGTAAGCGAAATTTTAAATAGAGAATCAATAGCTGTTGCAAGTGTTTGGATGGACAATATAAAATCAGTTGACAGCTGGGATTATGCTAAACCCTGGCATTATGTTACTATTCCGGATGGGATGACATACGAAGAGGCTGAAAAAAACCCTGATGGAGATATCATTATGATGATCCAAAAAATCACCGAGGAATTAAAAGCGGGTAATCTTGATGCTAAAAGTGAGCAAGAAAAACTTAAAATGTTGATTCATTTGGTTGGCGATATTCATCAACCGTGTCATGTAGGCAATGGAGAGGATATTGGAGGAAATGCTGTGAAACTGAAATGGTTTGGTCAAAACTCTAACCTTCACCGAGTTTGGGATAGCGAAATGATTGACTCCAAAGCTTTCAGCTATACTGAATTAGCAGATGCAGTAAACATCACTACAAAAGATGAGGTAAAAGCATTACAAAGCAATACCATAGATGATTGGTATAAAGAAGCTATGGATTTAAGAAATCAGGTTTATAATTTACCAGAAGATATGTATTTAGGATATGAATACAGATATAAAAACTGGCCTACTGTACAAACCCAAATAAAAAAGGCAGGAATTCGTCTTGCTGGTCTTTTAAACGAAATATATGGGTAATTGATAATTGGAAATGGAGCTAAACTAGCTTCATTTCTCTTTTATTAACACTAAATTCCCTTCAACCTCAACCCTTACAAACCCTGCCTTTTCTACCCAATAGCCACCTTGCTCTTGTTTCAAATTTCGGGTCTTTTTAATATCATCATTTATAATCCCAATTTTAAATTCTTCGGGATACCACTTCTTAAAAATGGAATCTGGCTTTAAAATATATTTGCCGATTTCAGTAAAAAAAATCAATGGTACGGGTAGAGGCTTACTTTTAAACCTTTGAAACAAATCCATCATAATTTTATCATTACAGAATATATTAATCGCAGTACAATTTTTAAGCTCAATCCATTTCAATAATTCATCAGACAAATTATCATCAGAATAAACTAAGTCATGGTTTCCTTCAATTACAGTCACATATTCATTAATTAATAAACCATCAAATTTCGTTTGTTTTATTTCAAAGGTCTCTTTTAATATAGGATTGATGAGCAAAATTGGTGACCAACCTAATAATTCCAGTAATTCTTCCCAATTTCCATTCAATTGAAAAACCAGTACTGGAGGTTCTTGTTCGTCCCTTATAATGTGATGAGATGACATTTTTCTTCTATATTTACTTAATTCTATTAATTTAATTGATAAGGTAAAATCATTTTATAAAAATACAGTGGAAATACATTAAATTGCGGAAACAATTAAATAAAGTGAAATTTAAAAACTCATTCATACTGCTATGCTTTATTGTTATTCTTCCTTATAAATTAATAGGACAGAATCAGGCACTAATTGACAGTCTGAAAATTACACTTCAAAATTCCGGAGTCTCGGAAAAAATCGACCTTTATAATCAATTAGCATGGGAATACAGAAAATCGTTCCCGGACAGTACCATTATTTATAGCCAAAAAGCGATTGACTTAACTTCAAATAGTTCTGAGTTTAATGAGAAAGTTGTTAAGTCCTTAAATTTTAAAGGAGTAGGCTATTTTTATGAAGGACAAAATATAAAAGCCTTTGAGCATTATCAACAAGCTAAAGACTCTGCTCTAATATATGGAGACTCTCTTCAATATGGCTACTCTCTCAACAACATCGGAAGGCTTTATTTTAATCAGGGAAATTATGTATCTGCTTATAATAATTTTTTTAGAGCCTTAGAAATTTTTGAAAACATAAAGGATACTGTTTCCATGAGTTATGGTTATAAAAGCTTAGCTGAGCTTTATCAATCACAAAACAATTTAGAAAAGGCATTAGAAATGTCATTAAAAACTGCAGAAATAAGGCAGACATTTGATGACCCTTCTGGGATTATCTCTATCTACTTAGAAATAGCAGATATTTATGGTCAAATGGAAAATTATAATAACAGCTTGAAGTATTTCACTCAAGCCTACGAAGTGGCGGCCAATATAAATGATGAGGCAAACCTAGCCATTATAAAATTGTCTATTGCCAAAATGAATACCGAAAGAGGACAATTAGCAATTGCCTTAACAAATGCAAATGAAGCCCTTGAATTTGCTTCGAAAGCAAAGAATGTAAATCTAATCATTCAAGTTTATTCCCTATTGGGCAAAATCCATTATTATAGAAACGAATATAATCTTTCTAAAAATTATTTTATAAAAGTTAATGAACTCGCTACAAATAATGATATAACATTTGAGCAAGACGCATTTTTCTATCTATCACAAATACTAGAAAAACAAAATAAAATTAATCAGGCATATGAGTATTTCAAACAATATTCAGACTTAAAGGAGAAAACAGAAAATGTTAACACTGCCCGTGAGATAGAACGTTTAGAAGGGCGATTAGCTTTAGAAGCGAAAGAAATTGAGAACGAACTTTTAAAAAGAAATGAGGACACCTATAAACAGGTGATTCAAAAGCAAAAAGCATTCAATATCGCACTAACTATCATTATTGTTCTTATTATTGCTTTATTAATTGTTCTTTGGATTACTGCAGACAGAAGAAGAAAATACAATAAAATTTTACAACTAAAAAACAACAAGATTGGCGACCAGCAAAAGAAAATTGCACTGCAGAATAAAGAAATCAAAGCTCAAAACGAGGAACTCATAATCCAAAACAAAGAATTAGATCACTTGAATAATGAGAAAGATTCTTTGTTGAGCCTTGTTGCGCACGATATGAAGGCTCCTTTCCATAGAATTAAAGGATTAACTGAATTATTGAGATTATCAGGTCTAAATGAAGAGCAGAGCCAATATGTTAGTATGATAAGAAATAATGCAAAGCACGGTGCTTATTTAATTAATGATTTGTTAGACGTAAATGCTATCTATACTGAAAAAGAGGAGCTTCAAAAAGAAAAAATTGATCTTAAAAAATTATTAGAAGAAACTGCTTCCAATTTTGTCATCGAATTAACTAATAAACAAAATGAATGCAAAGTTGAATGTGAATCAGATCTTATAGTTGAAACTGATAAAAACTATATCAACAGAATTCTAGAAAATTTGGTGTCAAATGCAATCAAATTTTCAAAATTAGAGTCCGAAATTATATTAAGAGCAGGTATGAATAAAAAGAATTTCTGGATCATCGTTAAGGATTTTGGACCAGGTTTTACGGTAGAAGATCAAACGCTCTTATTTCAGAAATTCCAGAAGCTAAGTGCTAAGCCCACAGGTGGTGAAAGTTCCAATGGACTAGGATTAGCAATAGTCAAAACATTAGTTGATCGCTTAGAAGGGAAAATTAATTTAGAAACTGAAATCGGGAAATACAGTGAATTCTCACTACACTTCCCGATTCTCGAGGAATAATCAGAAACCTACTTTCCCGGATTTCCAACCATTTTTTTCCACTTCTTCGGCTGATTTTAAAACCTTATCTTTCATTTCACTTTTATAGATTTCCAACTTTTTAGCAGCATCCTTATCAAAATTAGATATGATTTGGGCAGCTAATAGTCCGGCATTTTTAGCCCCATCCAAAGCAACTGTTGCAACAGGCACTCCACCTGGCATTTGCAATATAGACAGCACAGAATCCCAGCCATCTATAGAATTACTTGATTTTACCGGTACACCTATTACTGGAAGAGTAGTAAAGGCCGCCACCATCCCAGGAAGATGGGCTGCTCCACCAGCTCCTGCAATAATAGCATGGAAGCCATTTTTCCTAGCTGATTTGCCAAATTCCATCATTCTTTCTGGAGTTCTGTGAGCTGAAACTATGGTTAATTCATAATTCACCTCTAATTCTTCAAGAACTTTTGCCGCTTCACTCATTACTTTTAGATCAGATTGGCTACCCATTATAATTGCTATTTTACCTTTACTCATGCTTTTACCTTTAATGTGGATTTAACTTGCTCAATCTTTCTTTTTAATGAAGTTAAGCTAGGATCAGTAATCGTAACATGTCCCATCTTTCTAAATGGCTTGGTCAATTTTTTGCCATATAAATGAACAGAAACACCAGGTATTTTCATCACTTCCTCCATACCTTCATATTTAGCATCTCCTGTAAAACCATCTTCCCCTAAAACATTGACCATGGCCGAACTAATTTTTGTGGAAGTATCTCCAAGTGGAAGATTTAAAATTGCTCTTAAATGCTGATCGTACTGCGAAACAAAATTCCCTTCTATACTTTGGTGCCCACTATTATGAGGTCTTGGTGCGATTTCATTGACTAGTATTTCATTATCTTTAGTCAAAAACATTTCAACAGCTAAAATCCCAACCATTTCTAATTTTTGAATGATATCTACAGCAACTTGCTTTGCTTTTTCCTCCTCTGGTCTTTCTATTATTGCAGGTGATAACAGATACTCCACTAAATTATGTTCTGGATGGAAAACCATCTCTACTACAGGGAAAGAATTCACTTCACCATTTTCATTTCGACTTACAATAACTGCTAATTCCTTTTTAAAAGGAACAAAATCTTCTAATAATGAAGGGGCATCAAACCCTTTCTTGATGTCATCTTTAGATTTAATGACTTGCACTCCCCTGCCATCATATCCTCCTTTACCTATTTTATGGACAGCAGGGAATTTATTCGAAAGCTTTTCTAAATCTGCTCTATTCTCTGTCAAGATAAATGGTGCCGTAGGGATATTATTATCTTGATAAAACTGTTTCTGAACTCTTTTATCCTGAATTATTTCAATAATTTCCGGTTGTGGATACACCTTCACTCCCTCCGATTGAAGCTTTTTCATTGCTTCAATATTAACTTTTTCAATTTCAATAGTCAAAATATCACATTGCTTACCAAAATGATAAACTGCATCGAAATCCTCCAAATCCCCAACTACAAAATCAGAAACCAATTTTGAACAAGGAGCGTTCGGATCTGCGTCCATCATCTTCAAATCAATATTGATATTGATAGCGCTCTGCAATAGCATTCTACCCAATTGACCTCCACCTAAAACACCTACTTTTAAATTTGTATTGAAACTCATAAAGCTATTTTGAATTATTAATGAGGCAAATATAATATTTATTGACTTAGAATAATTGGAATCCCCAAGATTGATAGTCATAAAAAAAGCCTTCTCATCTATGAAAAGGCTTAAGATATTGAATTAAGTAAATTCTAATTATTTATTTTTAACGTCTTTAATTTTATCAGCGTTTATTTCCACCTTTAAGATGAATAAGTCGAACTCTTCATCAATAGGTAAAAATTTATATACTAATTTCTCTCCAGTTTTTCTGGCAATATCAATCAATCCTAGTCCTGCTCCACCTTTATCTGAAAGCTTTCCATGTTTGATCTGTTGCATATACATTTTCTTCAATTCATCAGCACTTGCAGTATTAACTTCATCAATTGCAGCTCTCAAATCTTCAACTTTGTCTCTTGCAACTTTATTACTGGTAATGACATAATAAATATCTTCCTTATTACCGATAACAAACAAGCCGTTTCCAATTTGCGCATCAGTAATTTCATCAGAATGCTTATTCATATTCTGAAGAGTTTCAACCATAACATGGTAAACCCTCTTTTTTACATATCTATCTTCTTTTTTACGCTCCATATCAGATTCCGCCATGGAGGTAAACATTTTTGTGATTTCGTGATTGAACTCTCCCAAATAGACTAAAGAGATACCATTTCCTTGCATTTCAGAAAATAGACTTAGTACTGATTTGATGAAATTTACATTTAAATCCATCTTGTTTTCATTTATGTTATCTATCATCAATAATTAGATTTTTTTATTTATATAAAAGCCAATTCTAATATTCCCCAAATTAGTGGATTTTTTTTGAAAAATCAGTCAATTGCTAAATCAATTGTTTTTATTAGGTCGCTGCTTTACTTTTAATTTTCAATATCAAAAGTATGCTTAAACCTTTAAATAAATTTGGGCTATTCGCTTTACTAATAATTTTAATAAAAGTAAAGTCCTCCTTACGTACTTATAGTATTAACTTATTTTATCCCAAATTTACTTAAATTGAATGATTACTATAAATAATAGAAATAAAAATATATGGAAAAATCTATGCTTTTTATCGGAATTTGCCCTCCTCATCCAATTGAAGAAGAGATTCATGGGATAAAAGAGGAGTTTCGTCAAAAATATGGTATTCAAGGCGCATTTCGGTCAAAAGCACATATTACACTACAAATGCCATTCAATTTATCGACTAATAGAGAAGAAGAATTTATTGATGAATTGAAAAAACACTTATTGAAACAGAAACAATTTAAAATAGAATTAAATGATTTTGGAAAATTTGAGCCACGTGTGATATTTCTTAAGGTAAATGAAAATAATGAACTGAATTTATTACAGAAATCTATTGAGCGGTTTATGAAACGCTTTCAAATTTTTAATAGCACTCATAAAAATAATGGTTTTACTCCTCATATAACCATCGCCTTTCGTGATTTGAAAAAACCTATTTTTCATAAAATATGGGATGAAGTTAAAAACAGAGAATTTGAAGAAACTTTTTTGGCTGAATCAATAAGTATTTTCAAACATAATGGAAAATCATGGGATATTTTTAAAGAAATTAAATTAGATAGCACGTAAAATTGGACAATTAATCCTGCTTCCTTACTTTAGTACTAAACTAAAACCTTACTTAAGCAATGAAGCAAAAAATAAGAATTTGGCTTCGTAATTTTTTCGGCTTTTCGAGAACTGAAACCAACGGTTTTATTATTCTAGTAATATTAATGGCAGCTATTCTCTCGATCCCTTTTTTGTCTAAAAAGATATATTCTTTTTATGAACAACCTCTACAATCTCAAAATGAAAAAATCCATCTTAATTCATTACTTTCTGAGTTAGAAAAAAGTATTGTAATCGAAAAAAAAATAAAAGAAGAAAAAAGATTTCAGACTTTCGACCTAAACAAATCAAATTCAAAGCATTTAATTAACTCAGGCTTTCCGGAATATCTTGCTGAAAGAATCGTGAAATACAGAGAAAAAGTTAAGCCTTTTGAGTCTAAAGAAGAGCTCCTCCTAATTTATGGTATTGATAGTGTATTCTTCCAAAAAATCTATCCTTACATCAAAGTAAGTAAGTTACCTAAGAAGCCTGATACTAAATTGACAGCCAAATGGAGTGAACCTGAGGGAAATAAAGAGAAGAAAAATACTCAAAAAGAAATCAATAAAGTAAAGCTAATTAACTTTGACATCAATAAAGTCGACAGTTTACAGTTACAAAAAGTTTACGGAATTGGTCCTGCCTATTCAAAAAGAATTATCAAATACAGAGAATATTTAGGAGGATTTCACTCACTTCAACAACTTAAAGAGGTCTATGGGCTGAAGAAAGAAAATATAGATTCTCTAGAAAAATACGTTTTTGTTGGAAAGAATTTAAACTTAAGACAACTTAAAGTTAATCACCTTAATGCGGACAGTTTAGTGCAACATCCGTATATTTCCTACAAAGAAGCTGACTTAATAGTCAATTATAGAAAACAACATGGAGAATTTAAATCCGTTTCCGATTTATTAGCTATCAAAGTATTAGATAGCAACTGGGTTAAACAAGTAAATCCTTATATCTCTTTTGATTAAGCACCATATAAAGATTTACTATTAAGTAATAATTTCTTAAATTGATTTCTTGCTAATTATTTTTTCATGCACGACATACTAAGGCACTATTTAAAACGGCTCACAAATCTATCTGGAAGCAATCGATCCCTATTGCTTCTTCGTTTGATTTCTGACCAAACTTTAGATTTGCATGATTTTGATTTCCTTTTGAACAAAAGTTCCTTTTCCCTTATTGAGGATTTAATAGCTCGAAAGAAGAAAATCCCATTGGCAGCAATTTCAGATTCTCGGCTCGAGCAAAACAATATCATGAGCCAGAAATTGAAGAAATTAAAAAGAATAGAAAAGTTTATTTATGATGAAAGAGGTGCAAAAGACCTTTATGTTGGATGGCCTTTTGTTAGAGGAAAATTCCATGGTGGAACTTCTGTTCGTTGTCCTCTGATATTTTTCCCTATTGAAATAAAAGAAGTAAATGACCAATGGGTAATGGGATTAAGAGAAGATGTTAATATAACCTTTAACAAGTCTTTCCTGCTAGCTTATGCCCACTTTCATGGAATTAAAATTAGTGATGAATTAATAGAAAAAGTATTTGAGATTTATGACCCTGACAGTCGGGTTTTTCGAACTGACCTTTATCAAATCTTCAAAGAAAGCCCTATTGAAATAAATTTCAATCAGGATACATTTTTAGATGTTTTACGCTCATTTAAAAATTTTAAAAAACCAGATTTCGAGGAAAATGAAAAAGAAGGTGAATTAAAACTTTTTCCTGAAGCAGTTTTGGGGATTTTCCCACAAAGTGGCTCTTATTTAGTTCCTGACTACTCGTATTTACTTGAAAAAGAGCAAGAAGTACAAGATATAGAAGAGTTCTTTTTAAGTAGAAATCCTGATAAACAAACGGAAGATCCAACAGATTATAAGCAACGATATCGCTTCATTGAAAGCGTTAAAGAGGAAGAAACCTTTACCGTTTTCCCGATGGATGCCTACCAAGAAAATGCATTGAAAGCTGTAAAAAAAGGGAACTCATTGGTGGTTCAAGGCCCTCCGGGAACAGGGAAATCTCAACTCATCAGCAATTTGGTAACGGATTTCATTGCAAGAGGAAAAAAAGTTCTGGTAGTATGTCAAAAAAGAGCTGCATTAGATGTCATTTATGACAGAATGAAGTCAATTGACATGCAGCCTTTTATGGCATTGGTTCATGACTTTAAAAATGATCGGAAAGCTATATTTGAACAAATTCAAAGCCAAATTGAAAGACTTGAAGAATATGAAGCTAAAAATAATGGATTAGATTCAGTTCAAATTCAAAGAGAATTTCTTAAATCAAGCCGAATTATAGATCAAATAGTAGAAGAAAAAGAAGAGTACAGATTAGCCCTTTTTGATGAATCAGAATGTGGCCTTTCAGCAAAGGAATTGTACTTAAATTGTGACTTCAATAAATTAAAAGTAAATTTAAAACAAATCCATAGGCATTTTCAGAAAAAAGAAATCGAAGAATTTGCCGATAAATTGGTCCACTTTCAAACTTATGTGGACGACTTCAGCAAGGATGACTTTATTTGGCAAGATAGAGTCAATTTTAAGGATTTCGGGTTGGATGACAAAACAGAAATTGTCACTCTTTTAGAAAAAATACCTATCTATTTTCAGGAAACAGCTAAAAAATCAAAAGATCTTGTGGGTTCATCCATGTCTTTAAAGGAATTTGAAGATGTGATAGAACATAAAGAGAAATTAAATGCTTTAGATGAGCTATTAAGTGTTACCTCCTATGAGTATTTGGTGTATATGTACGATCACACAGATGAAAACACAAATGCTTTATGGCTAAGCAATGTGCAAAGAGTGATTAATGATTGTTTCAAAGATGGTGGAATAGAAAGCAGTTTACCCTCGAAAGATTTAGGCTCACTACAAAATATCATCCAACTAAGAAGGCAATCTCGAAAAAGACCTACTAAATGGATTCACTGGATTCTTTTTTCTAAAGAAAAATACTTTTTGAAAAAGGTTTTAGTGGCTAATAATTTAACTGTTAATGGTGCGGGTGTAAAAGAGCTTGAAAAAAGACTGGATAACCGTCTAAATTTTGAGCATAATATGACCAAACTCAAAAAACAGACATGGCTAAAAGATATTCCTGAAACAAAAGATCAAATTAAGCTAAATCATTGGTTTCAAGAGCAAACCAATGCCATAAAAGCTAAAGAAATTATTGGCTCTTTGACAAATTTCAAGGCATTCTCCTTAATAGAGGGCAAATCACTTAATGAATTTTTATCTAAAATTCAGGCTATTATCAAACTCTCTGAAGACACCATCAAAGTGAAGGATAAATGGAAAAAATATCTTACTAGAACGCAAATAGACCAATTAGAACAAGAGAGACTACCTCCTAGTTATATTAAAACCTTTCAAAGATACTTTGATGAATTAGTTCAATTCGACCAGCTTTATGATGGTATGGAACACTTCGAACAGGAAGTGGTAAAACTTCTGAATGAAAGTGATATTACCATCTCCCATGAAAATATCAAACCTATTTTTCTTAATAGTATTTACCTGGAGTGGCTGGGCCATATAGAAACAAAGTATCCTATTTTAAGGGAAGTATCCACTCGAAAGTTCGATAAGCAAACCGATGAACTTCAATATTATATTGAAGAAAAATTAAAACTTAGCGCGGAAATATTAAATCTTAAAGTAAGAGAAAGAACCTTTACCAATGTAGAATACAACCGTCTGAACAACAGGGTTTCTTATAGAGACTTAAGCCATCAAGTCACTAAAAAACGTCAAATATGGCCGATTAGAAAAGTAATTCAAGAATTTCAAGATGAGTTATTTGATCTGATCCCTTGCTGGATGGCTAGTCCTGAATCAGTTTCTGCCATTTTTCCAATGGAAGATATTTTTGATTTGGTCATTTTTGATGAGGCTTCTCAATGCTTTGTGGAAAAAGGAATACCTGCCATGTACAGAGGGAAGCAAGTTGTGGTGGCTGGTGATGATAAACAACTAAGTCCTAATGATCTTTATAAAGTTAGATGGGAGGAAGAGGAAGTCGACCATCCTGATTTAGAAATAGATTCATTATTAGATTTAGCCAATAAATATGTGATGAACCTTCACTTAGCCGGACATTACAGGAGTAAATCCCTTGATTTGATAGAATTTTCAAATCATCACTTCTATAAAGATCGCTTAAGACTATTACCTGATTTTAATTATATTAATAATGCAGAACCTGGCATTGATTATATAAAAGTAGATGGTATTTGGGAGCATAACTCTAATGAAATTGAGGCCCTTAATGTAGTGGATCTCATCAAAGAATTTCTAAAAAATGAACCTAAAAAAGAAATTGGAGTAGTCACTTTCAACGCACCACAACAAGGGCTAATTTGGGACATTTTAGAAGATCAAATTGCCAAAGGAAATCTAACTCTTCCTGATAAATTTTTCGTAAAAAATATAGAAAATGTTCAGGGTGATGAGAAGGATATCATCATATTTAGTACAGGATATGCTCCAGATAAATCAGGTAAGCTAAGAATGCAATTTGGAACCATCAATGCCCCAAAAGGAGAAAATAGGTTAAATGTGGCGATTACAAGAGCTAGAGAAAAGGTGGTCATTGTGAGCAGCCTCTATCCAGATCAGCTAAAAGTCGATGATGCTAAAAATAACGGCCCTAAGCTATTGAAATCATATCTACAATATGCATTAGATGTATCAAAAGGAAATTTCAAACCAAAACCAAAGGCTAATAATAGTTTTCAAAGCAGTTGGTTCCTAAAAACGAAAGTAAAAGAAGAGTTAGAAAAAACTGTACAAAACATCAAAGCTGAGGAAGAGTTACCTTTTGCGGATTTAAGCTTTAAGGACAGCGCACAATATAAAGGCTTACTACTTTCAGACGATAATTTGTTCTATGACAATCCATCCGTGAAAGATATTTTTGCCTATACTCCTTTCCTATTATCCAAAATGAATTGGCCTTACACTCAAATCAAAAGCCGAAACTTCTGGAATGATAAGGAAGAGTTGATGGAGAGAGTAGTGCAGTTTGTGAAGAGAAATTAATTCAAATATTGATGAATGCCATTTTTAGCTTCTTTTATGAGGATAATTTTGTTATCCTTTACCTCATAGAGCATGGGATAAATACCGATTTCAAGTGTTGAACTTACTTCATTTTTTTCATCAAGTATTATGTTATCTGCTTTCTCTAAATCTATCGATTGATTCAACTCAATTTTAACTGCTCTTAGTTCTGCTATTTTTGTTATGACAAAAAGTGTTTTAGGATAATTAGCATAGCTTTCTAATAATCCCAAAGCTTCCCTTGAACAACCAATACAACCTTGATGAGGTATAAAAACAACCCTTTCATAGTTTTTGATTTTTTGTTTAATTAAATCTGGTACTTTAGCTTTTTCTGAACAAGAGACAGTAAAAAACACTAAACAAATAACAACTACTAAATCAAACTTTCTCATTATCATCAAATTGGAAACAATCAAATACTAACTCATCTTCATTTTCAGGAATTCTTGCCATATACAAACCTTCTTTTGTTATGAATACCATAAAATGATAATATTTTAAATGCGGAAATTCGATTTCGCTTTTCAACTGAAAATCTGAGTCTAAAACCATTAAGGAAAATGGTTTTAAGTTCTTCTCATCGTAATCTGGACTATCTATATATCTTTCAGGAACTCTTTGTTCCACAATTCTGTAATATTCGTTTTTATATTTATTGTAAAAAATATCGCTATATTGTGGATTGGTAGTAAATATTGCATGTCTCTTATTAAAATCTCTTGGCACTTCATCTACTGGTTCTGGTTTAATATTATATTTACTTGGAACAGAAACAAGTTCCATATCATTAAAATCTCCAACAGATAAATCCGCGATGGGTGGCCAACTAATTACAAATTTCTTTTGCTCTGAATTATAAGTATAAAATTTATCGGATAAATTCGGCCCCCAAAGTTTCCCTTTAATTGCTTCAGGATAAGAAACTGAATAGGCGATTTCTTCTGTTTTTAAATTTAATCTCGTCATTAAATCATTTGCCTCATAAAATGATATGGAATTATAATCTCTGTAAGGAGTGCTAACCATATACGCATAAGGCCAATCAATAACAATAGGCTGCCATGTTGTTGCCTTGGGCTTAGGTGCATTTTCTCTATTTAAATCATACTTTTTAATTACATTGCCAGAGAAATCTAGCTCATAAAATTTGAATTGTTTAGAATTTAATACATAAAGCTTCTGATTATAAATTCTAAACATTCTAACTTTACCTACACCATTAGGCCCACTTTCTTCTAACTTAACTTTTTTTTCTAATTTAGTTGTCTCCAAATCATAGAAGTTAATCTCATTCATGGAAGCATTCATCATGGCCACTTGATTCCTTGTTTCCAGATACTGAATATTTGGAGATTTAATGGGTGTGGTAGGGTCGAGATTAATCTTATATGAATCCACTATATATGAGGAAACTGAAGAATCAAATATTATACTATTTTTACCAGTACTTTTTTCTTTAGTTTGGTTTTGACAACCATATATGAAAAGTAAAAAAACTAAAACTACAAGAGGTGATAATTTCATTTAAAAGGATAAATTTTGAATTTAAAGACAAAGAAGCTACATAAAGTGTAGCTTCTTCACTAAAATAGAATTATTTTATTTCACAAGGCTCATTAGTCATAACAATCACATTTCTGCAATCACATGCTTCACCCTCACATGACTGATTACCACGCCCATCTTCACAAAGGGTTCCAGTTGGTTCTGCAGTTTGAGCATTCAAATTAAACGTAGACAATCCTGCCATAAAAAGGATTGTCATGACTAATGTTAAGGTTTTCTTTTTCATAAAAATAATAATTTATTGTTAAAAATAATTTAGTTGATTCAAACATAGACATATGTATTAAAAAAAAAGGATTTGATTAATTATTTTTAAAATAATTATAAAAACTTACATTGGGTCTTTATTTACCATAGTTAAAATGAATTGGCCTTACATTCAAATAAAAAGTCGAAACTTTTGGAATGATAAGGAAGAACTGATGGAAAGAGTGGTGCAATTTGTAAAAAGGAATGATTGATATACCAATTATCAACAACTTCCGATAATTTTGCAAAATACTAATTTTTTTATGCGTAAAAATCATACCCTACCCGTAGAAGAAAACTGCAGATTATGCGATACCTTAAGCCCAATATTTTACACCTCTAAAAAGAAGCGGTTTTTTCAGTGCCCAAATTGCAAAGGAGTTTTTGCCTCTCAACATTTTCTTCCTAATGATGAAACCGAGATTAATAGATATCAAGCACATAATAATGATGTGACAGATCCTCGATATAGAGAATTTGTCAGCCCAATCACTTCGAGTATATTTAAGGATTTCAAGTCAACAGACAAAGGTTTGGATTTTGGTTCTGGCACAGGCCCTGTTATCACAACTGTATTAAGAGAAAATAATTACGATGTTGAAACCTATGATCCTTATTTTGATAATCGACCAGAGGTTCTGACTCATCAATATCAATACATTGCTAGTTGCGAAGTAATAGAGCATTTCCATGATCCATTTAAGGAATTTAAAAATCTTAAGAGTTTACTACTCCCAAATGGGAAACTATATTTAATGACAGATCCATTTAGAAAAGATATAGATTTTCAGAATTGGTATTATAAAAATGATCCCACTCATGTTTTCTTATACCATAATGACAGTTTTCAATGGATAAAAGAGCATCTTGGATTCGAGAAATTAGAAATAAAAAAAAGGCTTATCATTTATTCAGTATAGCATTTATCTGATTTTTAAATACTTATGTTTGAATTCATGAATATTTATTGTATATTATACAACACTAAACTATTTTCAATCATGGTTAAAAGCTATCAAGGATCATTCATCAAAAAAGAAGATAAACAAGAAGAGCCAAAAAGCATTTCCGTTTCAGACTATATGGCTACAAAACTCATTACTTTTAATGAACATCAAACCATTTATGAAGCCATGGATACATTAATGACAAAGAAAATTTCTGGTGGTCCTGTAGTAGATGAAAATGGAAATTTAATTGGCGTAATTTCAGAGGGAGATTGCCTAAAGGAAATAGTCAAAGGAAAATATAACAATTCACCTAAGCTTCCTGGCTTAGTAAAAGATTATATGGCTACAAATATTATACATATTGAACCTGAGACCAATATTTTTGAAGCAGCTAATATGTTTTTAAGAATGCGTTTCAGAAGATTCCCTGTTTTAAAGGAAGGAAAACTTATTGGTCAGATAAGTCAGCGAGATATCATGCGAGCTGTTAGAGATAGCCAAGAAGTTAATTGGAAGCATTAATTAGAGCCTAAATTGGTAATTGCACAAGTACATTTAATTACTGGATATTCGGCAACAAACAATGTTGAAATTTAATTTTTGACCAATAAAAAAAGCCGAAAAACTAATTTTTCGGCCTTCTATTTTGTAAAGTTCATTAATGAATTACTCAGCTGCTAAAGCTTCTGCTCCAGCTGTAATTTCTAATATTTCTGTTGTAATTGCTGCTTGACGAGTTCTGTTGTAAGTCAATCTCAATTCTTTCAATAAGTCACCAGCATTCTCCGTAGCTTTATCCATAGCCGTCATTCTAGCTCCATGCTCTGAGGCATTTGAGTCTAAAAGTGCTTTGAATAATTGCGTTTTCAATGAAGTCGGGATTAATTCCTTCTCGATATAATCTCTTGATGGTTCAAAAGAATAGCCATGATCAATACTTTTACCTTCTGTGTCATCTGCCTTAGCTATCGGAAGGAATTGTTCTTGATTTAAAACTTGAGTTGCAGCATTTTTGAACTCATTGTAAATGATTTCAACTTTATCGTAAGTACCTTTCTCAAATTCATCCATCACAAACTGAGCTGCTTCGCTTACATCTTCATAGTTTAATCGAGTAAACAAATCAATGTAATCAGCATTATTATGAAGCTTATTTCTTTTTAAATAATCAGCTGCCTTTTTACCAATTGTCATGAAATGTAAGTTACCATTCTCAGCAACTGATTTGTATTCACCTGCAATTAAGCTTGTAACTCTACGTGTCACCATACTGTTAAAAGCACCGCAAAGTCCTTTATCAGAGGTGACAAGAATCAATAAAATCTTTTCAACTGGTCTTTCCTTAGCATAAGGATTATTCATTTCCTCACCACTACCACTTACATTTTGTAAAATAGCGGATAATTTTTGGGAATAAGGACGCATCATGGTGATTCTGTCCTGAGCACGCTTCAACTTCGCAGCCGCCACCATTTTCATGGCTTTGGTAATTTGTTGAGTTGAAACAACTGAACTAATCCTATTTTTTACTTCCTTCAAATTTGCCATACAGCCTTGTATCTATTTAGACCTTTAATTAAAAAGGAAAAATGTTAATCTTAAAATGTAGAAAGGAGCTTATAAAAAGCTCCTCTAAATATTAGTATTTAGAGGATAAATCGTCAGCTACTTTTTTCACAACTGCGATTAAATCATCATTAATTTTACCTGCTTTGAATGCATCAAGAGTTTCTCTTTCTTGATTCTCCATCATCATAGAAAATTCTTTCTCAAAAGCACGAACTTTATCAACTGGAACTTTATCTAAAAATCCTTTAGTTGAAGCAATAATGATAGCAACTTGCTGCTCTACAGAAACTGGAGAGTACTGCCCTTGCTTCAAGATTTCTTGGTTACGCTTACCTCTTTCAATGATCTTTTTAGTAGCAGGATCCAAATCAGAACCAAATTTAGAGAAAGCCTCTAATTCACGGAACTGTGCTTGATCCAATTTCAACGTACCAGATACCTTCTTCATTGATTTAATCTGAGCATTACCACCTACACGAGATACGGAAATACCTACGTTAATAGCTGGTCTGATACCTGCGTTAAACAAGTTAGTTTCCAAGAAAATCTGTCCATCCGTAATTGAAATTACGTTAGTTGGAATATAAGCTGAAACGTCACCTGCTTGTGTCTCAATAATTGGAAGTGCTGTTAATGAACCACCACCTTTTACTTTACCTTTCAATGAAGGCGGCAAGTCATTCATGTCTTTTGCAATAGTATCGTCATTGATTACTTTTGCTGCTCTCTCCAATAAACGAGAGTGTAAGTAGAATACATCACCAGGATATGCTTCACGTCCTGGAGGTCTTCTTAATAATAATGAAACCTCACGATAAGCAACTGCTTGTTTTGATAAATCATCATAAACAACCAATGCAGGACGACCTGTATCTCTGAAGAATTCTCCGATAGCAGCACCTGCGAAAGGAGCAAAGAACTGCAAAGGAGCTGGATCAGCTGCAGATGCAGAAACAATAGTGGTGTAGGCCATCGCACCAGCTTTCTCCAATTCAGCAACAATCATTGCTACAGTAGAAGCTTTTTGTCCAATAGCTACATATATACAATAAACTGGCTCGCCAGCATCATAAAATTCTTTTTGGTTGATAATGGCATCAATTGCCACAGCAGTTTTACCTGTCTGACGGTCACCAATAATCAACTCACGCTGACCCCTTCCAACAGGAATCATCGCATCAATAGATTTAATACCTGTTTGTAAAGGCTCACTTACAGGCTCACGGAAAATCACACCAGGTGCTTTACGCTCCAAAGGCATTTCAAAAAGCTCGCCTTCGATAGGCCCTTTTCCATCAATTGGTTGACCTAAAGTATCCACAACTCTACCTGCGATACCATCACCCACTTTAATGGAAGCAATTTTTCCTGTTCTTTTTACAGCATCCCCTTCTTTAATTCCTTGGGAACTACCGAACAATACAGCTCCAACATTATCCTCTTCCAAGTTTAATACCAATGCTTGTAAGCCGTTTTCAAATTCTAACAACTCACCTGATTGGGCTTGTGTTAAGCCGTAAATACGTGCCACACCATCACCAACTTGAAGGACGGTACCAACTTCTTCTAATTCAGCTTCTGTTTTGAAGCCCGAAAGTTGTTCTCTTAATATTGCTGAAACCTCGTCTGGTCTAACCTCTGCCATTATTCTGTTATTATAGGTTAATTAATTTTTTAAATCTGCTTGATATATTGATTCTGGGTTAACTCCCGTCTTAAATCATTTAATTTGCTTTGAATAGTTTCATCAATTTGCTTGTCACCCACACGGATTAAAAAGCCACCAATCAAAGCCTCATCAACTTTTTCGTTTAATTCAACTTCCTTACCGGAAATCTCTTTTACAATTTTGATCAC
>NZ_JAGXGF010000191.1 GCF_024636815.1 Marivirga sp. | reverse complement strand
GGCAGCGTCAGATGTGTATAAGAGACAGGGGGTGTATTGAGCCTTTTTGAGCCATTTATGATTACCTGGGATATACTTTCTAAGCAATTTTTGTTCTGAAAGTATTCACCTATATAATCACCTTCTAATAATAGCAGAACTTTTGTTAAGTCTTCCTGGGAATTTGATATTTTGAACCAAATATTCTTTACCGTTTGAATACTATGATCATACTGAAGACCTTTATTCCCTTCATTAAATGCTTGGGGTTTTCCAATGTCATGAATTATCAAAAAAAATCTAATCAGTTCTCTCTCTTTGTCATTGAATTTGTTTGAAAAATATCTATCGAATTGATTGAGAACAATATTCGTATGATCCCTTAATATATAATGTCTAACTTTAGAGTCATAAGTAGTTATGTACTGAGGTAAGACGTCGCAAAGTTCTTCTATCGACTGTGGGTACATAATTTCGTTTCTTTTATTGTTCTCGCTATGAGATTTTTGGATTTCCTCCTTTGGAGAACAATATTTTATTATTTGCCAAGGTTCCTTATCTGTCACTTGATCTTGGAAAGTAACCGTTAGACATGGCTCTGATTCAAATTCAATATTGATGTCAGGAAAGAACCGAAGTTTGTTCCCTGTTTTCGATAAGAGATGACCGGATTTAATCTTATATGAATCATCTTTCAAATCAATTTCAAAGTATGCTGATCTTGTTCCATTTCCACTATAATTTGTGGAAATGTTAATTGAATTACCCTCGAGTTGATAATCAATTGATTTATTGCTATTCAGGTAGATATCGTCATTATAATCCGCTACCCTTGTCTTTGAAATTATTTCAGGCTGTCCTTTTAAATGATGTCTTAATTGAGCTAAATCTGAATTATTTCTAACCAATATTTCATAATTGTTAATATTGGAGAAATCGAATTCGTCCTTCACTAAAAACTCTTGTTGTGACTTATTCATGTATGTTCTCCAATCACCGTCTGATGTAGTCTTTATAGTGCTGTATAAATCATCAAAATCAAAACGATTATACATCTCACTTAGACTCCCAATTTGAGCCCAATTTGTTTGTAGATTTCCGTTACTAACAAAGCATCTATTGCTCTGAAAGTATAATATCTCTCTCAAATCAAATTTGAAGAATACAGGAATTGGACATTTTGGTAGACCAAGATCTAATGCTTTAGGAAAATCAGATTTCCATTTTTCTTGCCAATTCCCGTAATAATCCTTTGCCCAACCGTATCGGCCAGATTCATGATCTTTACCTAAACATTCATTGTAAAATTGAGTAGGTGTTTGAGGTCTAAAATAGAAACGAGCATATTCATGAGCATCATCTCTTCTATTAACTACACTTCCCGCTGCATCACTAAATTTCGTGGCTTTTAAAGCCTTATTCCGACTTACAATCTGTCTTTTATTAATAATTTCTACAGCGTTGGTCAAATGGGTGAAATGATATACATATCCCGACCAGGGACTCCTTTGTTTTTTTAATTCGTAAACGAACCTTGCATGAACATTTTCAATCAAATAATTTTCGATAAAATTTTTGGTTTCATAATCGATAGTTGAATTATTTTCGATTGTGCCAAAATCAATGAAATCAATGAAATTCTTTACTAATGATAATTGACCATCAAAGTTTGACTTTCTGCAGAGAACATTCCAGTCAATGTATAACTTGAATGAATTAAGCATATCCTCTTTCAATGGAATTTTTGGGGTTAAATATTTCCAGTTCAGTAAATGTTTAAATTCTGATAGGATCGATTTTTCAGGAGCAAATTGGATAGTTGTACTTAATACACTCCAATCTATATAATCTTGATACCTTCTTAAGGTGAGCAAGGAGTTAATATCAATTTTTCTCTTTTCTATAAGTACATTCCAATCCCAAAACTCTTTATAATCTTCAAGCAGGCTATTGTTTTCAAATAGTAGGTTTTTGTTGCCAGATAAGTTTCTCCAAAGTGAAGAGTCCGAATTGATAGATTTCGCAAGGGATTTAACGGTTTTATCATTGCAATGCAAATTATCTGAATTGAGGACTTCAACCCAACTTACATCCGCCTTATCGCTTAATACTCGTAAAAGGTTTTCATCAAAAATTAGAGATTCACTACTTGATATAGTACACCAGTCCCAGTTTTTATCAGATAATTGGACAATTGTTGAATTAGCTAACCACTCCTTGGTTGATAGATATGGCCAATTCAAGTTTTTATCTTGCAATTGAATTAGATCATCGTTTGTAAATTTAATATTAGGATTCTTACATAGAACCGTCCAATCCCATGGTTTATCTATTAGATCTGTGAATAGAGTCTCTTTTTCAATTTTTAAGTTAGGATTACTGGAAAGGCCTTGCCAGTCCCAATTCTTTGCTTCAAATCGTTTAATTAAGTCAAAGTCAATTACCGCATCATTTCGTTGAGAAAATATTTGAAAATTAATAAACCGCTGAAATTTTTCAAGTAATCGTCCATTAAAGACTACACCATTTTTCCTTTTTTGGGTAAGTAGTTTTGATTTTCCTGAAGAGAGTATATCCCAATCCCATTTTAACTTAAAATAACTTACAATGGTCTCACTCCGTGTAATGTTATCAAGTTTGGACAACTCCTGAAAAATCCAAAATTCCACAAATTCAGAAAGATAGGATAGCACATGGTTTTCCCATTGTTTTCTTGAATGATAGATTTCTTTATCGTTTCTAAAAAACGCATTTAAGAAGGAATTACTAGATAACAATGACCAGTTTATAACCTTCTTATATGACTTAAGGGTATTTAAGTCTAATGAGATTTTGTTGGAAGAGCTAATGTAATTCCAATCCCATTGAAAGAGTTCAATATCGCTTGTTACATTAATAGCACTCCATAATGAATGTGCAGGATATAATTCTGTAATTAACCTCCACGATTTCTCCCTTATTTCTTGTGATGCTTGAGAGATTAATGCTGCAAGTTCAGAAAGTTTTCCCTCAATTAGTAAATCTTCGGGTTCAAAATATTTTTCTATCAATAGTTCCCAATCCCAAAAACAAGAAAAAGCTACCAGATTGTTATCATTGATAATCTCTTGTTCAATTGCTCGTTCAGTAACATTATTCCAATCCCACTCCAAATCCGATAATTCAAATATTTCCTCAACTTCAAAATAATTTGTGATTTCAGCTATTAAATATTTCGGATAAGCAATTGAATCTAACATTGAAAACAATTCTTCAATATTGTTTTGTACAAATTGTTTTTCAGTTCTATTCCAAACTTTATTCCATTGAACCTTATCTGCAATCTTTAAATAAAAGTCCTGATACTTGTCAATTTTCTGAAAAATATTTTCAAGGTTAAATAGATTTGAAATAGCTTTAGGTAGATTTTCAATCTCATCAACCTGATTTATTTGAATAAGTGAAATTAGATTAGATTCTAAAGAGTCTTTATCAAATAATAATACAGCCGAATCAATGTCAATTTGATTTTTAAATTCGTCAAAAAAACCAGGTTGATTTATTAGCTTACGATTCTCTGAAATTGATTTAAAATCCCATTCATATTCAAAGCTTTTTAATATTGAGTAATCAGATATGGTATTCCCAAGTACCTGTATTGCATCCGGGTAGTTCCATTTGCCTTTAAAATATTCTATGATATCGATAGACCAATTTTGAAATGCGTTTTGCTCAAAACCTGGAACAATTTCGCTACCCCAGTAAATAATTCCTTTACCCTCTAGGGCTAATAATTTGAAAAGATTTAAGCTGCACTTAGTGTTTTTATTAATCAGCTTTACATTGCTGGAGAAATTAGCTTCAACAATTACTTGTTGAAAAACAGAATCATTAAAACTATGATGACTGGATATAATTCGTTCAACGACAATTTCGAAATTTAGTACATTCTTTAATTCATCGAATCTGTTTTCAATATTTTCTATGTTAAGATACTGAGAGACCCAGGAGCTATTCCAATTTCCATCCGGATATTTAATTATGAAATCACATAAGTTTTCTGAATTATTTTTGGTCAAATAGTCTTCAATTCCAGGAAGTTTTCTGAAATTTTGAATTACAAATTCATATTCAAGCTCTTCATAAAACTTATTGAAGTCAATTACTTGTAGTTGAGTAATGCTAGATATATTGGCTTTAAAATCATCCAATGTTACTATATCAATTAAACCATCAGCATCCCAAGGATAGTTATTTATGTTTGAAAGTATAAATGAAAGGCCCACTCTTTTTGTTAGTTCACTCCAGTCAAAGAAATCTTGATATTGATCAATTGATTCGATTACTATATTTAGTGGGCACTTTGAGCTTATAATGTTCCAGTTTACCCCATATTCTTCAAGTATTTTTATTGAATTTTGATTCCAATTGATATTACAATTTTCTAAAATCTCATTCCAGTCAATGATTGAAATAAACTCATTTAAATCTTCAACTGAAAAAGATTGGTTAGATTCTATAAATGTTGCGTATCGCAATTTTAATTTCAGTGCCTCTGCTTTACCATAATTTAATTCGTGATTAATCTCGATTGATAATTTCTCCTGAAATTCACCATCATAGAGTACACTTATGCTTGAATTAACTTCTCGGAATTCTAAATCAGTATCAATTTGCTGAATGTTTGAAGTTGGTTCTATGCTATCAAAAATGATTTTATCATTAATGTTGAATCTATTTTGATCGAATTGGTTTAAAATTTGTTGATCAGGAACTTCTAAATTCTCCATTTCCCAAGCTTTCTCTTGAATTTTTTCGTTCGATATTCTCACTTCAACACCAATCTCTTTAAACGGAAACAAGGTTGATTCGCCTGATATATAAATATCGAAAAACTCAGGAACCTGAATATTACATGAATAAAAAGTGTATTTCACCCTATCTCTAATTGCCTTTTGACCCCAATATGTTAGTTCAATGCTCTGTGTATCATACTGGATTAAATGATTAGATTTTAAGTTTTCTAAATAAGAATCAAATAATTGGATTTCGGCTGTATCCTTTCTTATACTTTTCCCAGCATCCTCTTGCATCGCAAAACCCAAAAGAGAACCTAATCCCTTGTAACCATATTCGCCATTATTTGAATGAATAAGGCCTAAAATTGCTGACTCATGCTTTTCCAATGGCAGGGCTCTTCTAAAGAGTGTTTTAAAACTCCTTAGTCGTATTTTTACGGGTTCTATAATTGATCTAAGTTCCATACTATATCTTAAAGGGCTTTTCTCCATCAAAGCCCCATACTTCGCCTTGAGGGTGTGCTTTTATCGTTTCAAAAACATTCTTATAAATTTCTTTTTTGCTGAAGTGTTTAGAATTTCCTACTACAATCAACAGTCGCTTAGCTCTTGAAAGAGCTACATTTAATCGATTAGGAGATTCAGCAAATCCGAGGCTTTCATTTTGAGGATAACCATGTTGAGGGTACATGTGGAAATCAGCAATTTCATTTTCAGATTCAGCTATATTATTGCTCCTAACTAATGAAACGATGACGATATTTCTCTCCATACCTTGAAACTTATCAACAGGAGACACTCTAACTTCCACACCTTCAGGAATATTTCTCTTAATTAATCCGGCTTGTGCACCATAAAAGGTAATAACCCCCAGCTCTTTCTGTTCTCTTTCATTATCTTTCCAATGATTTATAAAAGAAGAGTAGTTTTCATTTGAAGTTATTGAATTTATTATCCATTCAATTGCTGTTACCTCTCCAGGGTTAATTCTACTTGTACCTTGCTTAATTTCGGGCGTTTGTACATCAAACCACATAACATGAGTATCTTTCTTCTTGGTAAGGCCATGATATCTTGACATTGAGTTATTAAGATCAGGATCGTCCACAGATTCAAGAGGCAGACCGCATTCTAAATCTTTCCCATCTTCAAAATCTCCCTTATAAAACTGCTTAATGGTTTCATTTATGGCGGGGTGCATTCGATATTGGGTATCAAAAGTTGATTTAAGGTTTAGGTCAATATTTTTGAATAGTTTTTCAAATTGTGACTGTTCAAAGCTTTGTTTATGCTGCTTAATAAATCGAATAAGATCACTAATTTTTTTTATTTGCTTTTCATCTTTGCTCTTATTTTTAAGATAAATCAAACTTTCGATAAACTCATTTGAATCAATTAGTGGTGGTAATTGCCTATGATCGCCAATTATAACAGCCTTCTTTGCGAATGTGAATGGCAGAACTAATTCGGGAGGTGATGCTTTGGAAGCTTCATCTTGAATAGCTAATTCAAACTCAATTTCTTTCTTTTTAAGATTAGTAGCAGAGGAACGGCTAGGTAATGATTTGAAACTTTCAAAAACATCCGGATAAAAAACATTACTATACTCCTGAAAAAATCTAGTAAACTTACCCTCGGAATTTGTTTTCCCGATTGAACTACACGTTGCTCCAATTACATTGCAATTATTTACATAGGATTTATGTACAAAGTCTCGGAGCATAATGTTTTTCTCTGTCAAATGCTCCTTCCATTGATTAATAAATGAATTATTTAATGGGTTTTCACATCTACTATTAATCAAATCTATCCAATCATCAACGATTAACGGTTCTTCATCTTCCCATTCTTGATTTTTCCAACTATTCAATGCTTCCAGTGAAAATCTTCTACCTTCTGTATCGAGTTTCCCCTCAGAACCAAATCGTATTGGTTTCATCAATAAGTGCGATTTGCTTCTTAGTTTATCCAAAGCATTATCAACAGCAAGATTTGTCTCAGATGTAACAAGTACTCGATAACGAGCTTCTTGCTCATTGTTAACTAGATGTTGCCAAATAAGCTCCGCAATAGCGGTGGACTTTCCTGTTCCTGGAGGTCCCTGGACTATAAATAAGTCTTCACTTAGAAGGCATTTTACAATTGCTGCTTTTTGTCGTTCATTGACATAAGTACTTAATAGATCATTATTGATTTTCTGATAAAGGTCTTTGTAATCGTTGGTTAAAGTAATATCTCCGTCAATAAAGGATTCTAAGGTGGATGAATCTATTAGTGCGGTTTTCAGCTGTTTATTAAGTATGGAATTATCTGATACAGAATATATTTTTTCTATTGTATCTCGAAGTCGTTTAATTTTATCTTTTTCTCCTTTTAATGCACTTTTAACACACAAATATTCACCTTCCTTTAACAAGCTATTGTCTTCGGCTTGGATAGTTAAATTTGGATATGATATTGCCTTCAAAACTCCCAAAGAATCCCTTGATTCAAGACGACTTAGAGGTTCACCTCTTAGATTATTAAGTTTTTTATATACTTCTTCCTTATAACTATCTTCATCAAATCTGAAGAAATATTTGATATATCCATCATCAAAGGAATCCCAGTTAAGTTGTATATTTTTTTGCTCATAATTTCCGACAGCATTCTCTATATTTGCCTTAACTATTGGCAGTAAACTTATATCAGACATTAACCCAAAAACCCTTAACACATTTCCTGATTCCTTTAAAATTGATTTTGCAAAGTTGAATTTATCAAGCTCTATCTTTAGTTCTTCTAATGGTGTATTTTTTTCAAAAGCTACCTTAAACTTATGGTCTTCTTTAAATCCTAAAAAACGGAGGGATTCATACGTTCTTAATTTTTGTAATTTATCACTTAATTCAACCCTATTTCTGAAGTCAAAAGCAATAGTTTCAGCATCCGAACTAATTTGAAAATCCTCATTGGGAATTACATCTTTTATATGCTCTAAGAAACGCTGCTTGTCTAATCTTAGGATCTGCTCATGAGCTATTTGAATTTTCTCCTTTCTAAAGTAGCGTTTGAGTGTGTTTAGGAAAATTAAAATCTCAAATTTAAGTTCGCCTAAAGATAATGCTGCAGAAAAAGTTTGGATAAAAACATTCTTATCAGGGTTAGGCAATATCACTCCTTCAAGACTGGACTCGTCTTCAGTTCTGTAATAAATTCTTTTACTTTTCCTTATCGCTTCAAATGTTTCAAACTCAATTGGATCAATTATATAGGAAACAAGATGGAAAGAGCTTGAATAGAAAGTGCTTTTTTGAAAATCATCAAAAACAACCTTCTTTAAGAAGGTGTTTTTCAAATGAATCTGTTTAAAAAAACCTTCAACCTTAAATGGGGTTATACCCACCTTATCTTTTAAAAATTTTTCAGCATCTATATATTGCTTTTGAATAAACTTTTCGCTCACATCTATTTTTGATATGGCACCTATTTTTTCTTCTCTAGACACCTCCCCATTTTGCTCTAATAACTTATCAATTCTGTCTAATTCGTCAAGAGTAAGGAATTGAATTCTATTAAATTTTCGCGTAATAGGGATAGGGATAGTATCTTGAAAATTGGTCTTTGTGAAAACTGCATTTAAACTTATGGTTGGGGATTGACCTAATTTTTTACAAAGGTCATCATTTACTAAAGTCCGAATCTCTTTGATCTCTTTTTCTGTAACACTTCCCTTCAGTTTGACACTTAATTTTTTCTTTTTTATTGAATGACTTATTTCCAATATTTTACTCGAGGTGATTTGAACTTCAATTGGATAAGAAATATCCTTAATTGTAAGAATATATTCAATTGAATATTTTAAGCCCCATTCTTCGAAAGTTTTGTGGTGCAAGAAAGTTTCATCAAGCACAACAATTTTGCCCCTGTTTTTTTCTTTCCAGGTAGAACCTGGGTATAACATTTTTAAGTGGTGGACCAATGTTTTTTGACTCTGAAGTTCTTCCGTTTTTATAACGTGCTTTTTTAAAAAATCAATTAACGGAGTATTATTGTATTTAAAAGTTCCAGAAAAAGCAGGTTTGGAAGAAAACTCAAAATGGTTTGATTCTGAAAATACTTTCAGAGCTTCCAATTCGGAAGTACAAATTGTTTCTTTAGAGGGATAAAGAAGATAATTGCCTTGATAATTGAGATTGTTTTTTCTTAATTCCGGAAAAACTTTTACCAAATTTTCAAAAATTTTTTCCCTGTGATTGTCATCAATATACCTGCAAATTACGGATGAATCATTCTTAACTTCCAGAACTTTAATATCAAAAGGCTCTGAATATTGATTTGTCAATATTTCTAAAACATCTATATATGATTTCCAAACATCGAATTCTTTCATACTATTTTATCACCTTTAGAAAGATAAATGTATCCTTATCCAAATATGTGCGAAGTCCGGTAGGTACTATTTCCGTGGTTTATAAAGGACATTCCCAGAAAATAAATGTAGTTAAATTTTGTTAAGGAAATGCTAATTATAAGAATAGATCTTAAGGTCGCTGACATCATTTTCTATGCCTTTAGATAATAAGAGGAATGTCGAGACCATTTTAAATCTTGTCTAATTATTGGTTGAGCTCAAATTGTAATTAAAAGATTGAAGAGAACTGCTGCACAAAACAGGCCACACATTGGGCGGTACAAAAGCATAAAAAAATCCGCAAACACCTTGTTATCAGTGTAATGCGGATCAGCTAAGTGACCTCGGCTGGATTCAAACCAGCAACCTCTTGAGCCGTAATCAAGTGCGCTATTCAGTTGCGC
>NZ_JAGXGF010000016.1 GCF_024636815.1 Marivirga sp. | reverse complement strand
TTATTCAAAGGTAAATCCAGTTTTTATAATTTTCAATAGGAGATTGGAAAAATAATGAGGGACTATAATCTGACATACTTTAAAAACCGTACTGAATTGGTTTAAATGCTGTTTTGATCAAATAGTACATTTTGTAAATGTTAAAAAACAGCTTCAATCTTGATTTAAATCATCGTTTTTGAAAGCTCAAGTAGTGCTGAATTCAAGTTTTCACTATCAAACTGTGGGTTCAATGTCGTTGAGTTAAGACAATATTCATTCTCCAATAGGAGAAGGATTAAAGGATGAGGCTTAATGAAAGCTTAACTTAACGGCATCGATCATGGGTTAATCATAGGGATTTGAATATAATTCATTGGTTAGAAAAGCTTCATCGGTAAGCGTATTGAGGAAGGCTATAAGGTCTTTTTTATCTTGTTCTGACAAATTTAAACCATTCATTTTTTGATTTTTAAACATAATAGGATCCAAGTAAGGAGATCTTTTCACTCCTTTATTATAATGTTCAATCACTTCTTCTAAGCTTTTAAAACGTCCATCATGCATAAAAGAAGTCCTAATGCCTACATTTCTTAAACTTGGTGTTTTGTACTTCCCAATGTCAAAAGTATTTTGATTGTAAATAGCTAAACCGGAATTATTTTGATTGAAAGCGGAATCAAGTCCGATATTATGAAAATTTAAATCGGTAAAGAGAGGGGCTTGATGACAATGAAAACAATCACCTTTTTCAGTGTTAAAAATAAATAAGCCTCTCATTTCACTATCGGTTAAATTTACTTTTTGCTCCAGATAGTGATCAAACTTTGAATTGGAGCTGTTTAAACTCCTTATGAATTGAGCTAAAGATTTTGCTATAGATTCGGCTTTTATTTCAGAAGCGGAAATGTTGTACACTTTTTCGAACATCTTGGAATACTCGGCATGTGTTTGGATAAGTTCTACATCAGTTTTAAAAAATTCCTCTACCTCAAACATCATGACGTCTTCCAATTTTCCGGATATTTTACCATCCCAAAGAAAATTGAATTGCCATCCCAGGTTTTGGTGTGGCAATATAGTTGAACCTTCTACGGTAAAACCCTCAGATTGTATATGGCAAGAACTGCAGGAGTTTCCATGGAAAGGACCTTTTTCCGACAATATTGGATCATAATATAATTTCCTTCCCAATAATACGCCCTCTTCTGTCAGTGGATTGTCTTGTGGAATTTTCATAATGGGGAAATGCTTAGGCAAATTTAACTGGTAGTCCGTCAAGCTTGGTGAAGTTTCTTTCTCCTCGCATCCCAGTATCAGTAGCCCCAAACTTATTATTACCAGTATTATTGGCTTAGCGCAAAAACGTTCCATGCATTATTTTTTATTATTTGCATTAGTGAATCTGAATACATAGTGTGTTGACCTATTTTTAAGGAATAGATTTCAGGGTTTTTGAATATTTCTGAAATGTCTACATTCATTTTAATAGTGTCATTTCTGTTCATATCAATTGACAAATTGTTCAAATTGATCTCTATTAAGTGCTCATTTGTTCCAATATGTATAGCATAACCAAGCGTATCAGCCGATAAAAGAAAGTTGCCCTCCATTTTTAAAAAATGATAGCCTCCCCCCATTTGATCTGGCCAAGCCATATTAATATTCTCGGTAATGTTGGGAAGGAAACTTGAGATATTTTGCTTTTCCGCTAATCCTAAATTGAAATGTATGGATTGGATGGTTTGAGATTTTATATTCTGTTCTAAATTGATATTAATATGGTGAGTATTGGTTTTGAAAGAATTGATATAAAATGCAGTACTATCAGAAAAATTGGAGTTTTCGTTAAATGTAAAATTACTAAGATAATACTCCATTTTATTCACACTAAAGGTTTCGCCTGCCTCATTCCTATAATCTAATGCCTCTCCTAATAGAGGTTTATTATTCATATTATGATACAATTGAATGGTGAAATGATTTTCTTCAGGTGGATTAATCTCCTCTGGCTTACAGCTCGATAAGATGAGAATCAAGCCAAAAAATAAAATATAAAACGATTTTGAATAAATCATTCTACTGATATTAATCAGTCCCTTATATTCGCATACATTATTCCTAATAGTACTCATAATTAAGGATTTACCTTTTCCAAAGTTTCACTCAATCAAGTGAGTAACCTTCAAGTTAAAGCTCTGAATATCAAATACAACTTTGGAAAAGTTGCGGATTTTGGGCATTCATTTTTTTACCCAAAGTAAATATTAGCCTTATTACTTTAATTGATTTCGAAAGATCGAGCAAGAAGTAGAAAAACTGGCAATTCAAAAAAGACTTAAATCATCTCCTAATATGATTTTTAGCACCTTTTTCGCGCAAAAAGTTTTAGAATTTTGCATTGAATTATGAGTTTAAAATCATTGAGAGATTAATGGGTTATTCAGAAAAGGAAATCATGTTGCTGGCTCCAGCAGGTTCATTCGAAACACTCCAAACTGCTTTAAATGCAGGTGCTGATGCTGTTTATTTTGGTGTAGCACAATTGAACATGAGGGCAAAATCCACCAATAATTTCAAATTGGAGGATATAGAAGAAATTGTAAGTAGATGCCATGATAAGGGAATAAAGACATATTTGACCATAAACACTGTGCTCTATAACCATGATTTGAGTATCATGAAACTATTGCTCGAAAAGGCAAAAGCAGGAAAAGTGGATGCCGTAATAGCCTCAGACCCGGCAGTGATGTCTGCCGCCACCACAATTGGAATGCCTGTTCATGTTTCTACCCAGGCAAATGTCAGCAATATAGAAACCATAAAATTTTATGCAAATTTTGCCGATTTGGTAGTCTTAGCAAGGGAGCTAACCTTAATGCAGGTAAAAGAAATGGCAAAAGTGATCAAAAGGGAACAAATTAAAGGCCCTTCTGGTAATTTAATCAAGCTTGAAGTATTTGCACATGGAGCTTTGTGCATGGCCATATCAGGCAAATGCTATCTAAGTTTACATTCTAATTATTCTTCTGCAAACAGAGGCGCTTGCGTTCAAAATTGCCGACATGCTTATATTGTTAAGGACAAAGAAACTGAAACAGAGTTTGAGGTAGACAATGAATATATTATGTCCGCCAAGGATCTATGCACTATAGAATTCCTTGATAAAATTCTTGATGCAGGTGTTACAGTATTGAAAATTGAAGGCCGTGCTCGTTCTTCCGATTATGTAGACACTACCACTCGATGTTACAAACAGGCTATAGAGTCTATAAAAGAGCAAAGTTATTCACAGGAGAAAATTAAGTCCTGGAAAAATGAATTGAAAAAAGTTTATAACAGAGGGTTTTGGGATGGATACTACCTGGGTCGCAAAATGGGCGAATGGACTACATCTTATGGATCAGTGGCTACTCAAAGGAGAGTATTAATAGGTAAAGCCTTAAAATATTATCCGAAAATAGAAGTCGGTGAATTTGAAATTCAAAGCCGATTTCTTAATACTGGGGACGAACTAATAATTACCGGCAATAGAACAGGTATCATAAAATTGCAGGCAGCTAATTTAAGAGTAAACGATAGTACCACTAAGAAAGCCCTAAAAGGCGAAAAAGTAACTTTTAAGCTTCACGATAAAATCAGGCCAAATGATAAATTGTATAAAGTAGTGCCTGCATGATTCTGATTGGACAACAAAGAGCAAAATGCATTGGTTGCAATGCCTGCGTTGAAGCGGCTCCTTACAGATGGTCGATTTCCACCAAAGACGGGAAATGCAATTTGGTTGGGTCAATTAACAAAAAAGGGTTTTATCATATCAAAGTTCATGAAGACGAACTGCAAGATAATAGGAGAGCTGCTGAGAATTGCCCTATCAATATTATTCATATCACTAAGCTACATAAGCAATAACAACTCAATTTTAACTAGGAGTGTTTGTCTTTTTGATTAGGGCCACACTACAGAGCAATAGGAAAGTTGCAAACACCTGATGAACTACTCCTAAGCTAACAGGGACAGCATATAATAAAGTAAAAACGCCTAAGGCAAATTGAATGATGATCAAAATTAACAGTAAGCTGACCAAATTCGGAACAGATTTTAATTTTCGATAGGCGTGCAGGAAGATGATAATACCAAGGACAAAAATCACATAAGCAAAACCACGATGGATGAATTGCACTACAGGAGGGCTTTCAAATATCGCAAGATTACCGTAATACTCAAATTCTGATGTAAAAGAATCAGGAATCCATTGGTGGCCCATTTTAGGGAAAGTATTATACCACTTCCCGGCTTTTAATCCTGCCACAAAAGCTCCGTAGCAGATTTGCAAAATTAACAGGATAAGAAATACAATATTCCATTTAAATAAAGCACCATCTTTGATTTTTTTGTGAGGGATGAAATCCAATATCACCCAAAAGATATAGGCCGCTAATCCAAGAGCTGTGGTCAAATGTGCCGCCAAACGATAATGACTAACATGAGGGACATTAACCAAACCACTTTTGACCATATACCAGCCTAAAACCCCCTGAAATAATCCTAATATTAAAATGATCAGTAGTTTTCTTTTTAGCTTGGCGTTTAAATATCCTTTTGCCCAAAAATAAATAAATGGCAGAAGAAATATGATTCCTATAATGCGCCCTAAAAGCCGATGAAGGTACTCCCAGAAATAGATTTCCTTAAAATTATCTAAAGTGAAATTCCTCCGAAGATGTAGAAATTCAGGGCTTTCTTTGTATTTCTGAAAGGTTTCCTGCCATTCATCCTGACTGAGAGGAGGTATAATTCCACTTATAGGTTTCCATTCTACAATAGATAAGCCTGATTGCGTAAGGCGTGTGATTCCTCCTATTACAACCATTCCCAATACCATTACGCAACCCAAAATTAACCAGGTCAGTACCGCCTTGTTTTTTATTGTAGTTTCCAATTCAGTATCATTTTTGGCAAAAGTAAAAATAAAAAGATCAATATGTCCGTTATATTTTAATAAAAATAATTAATTTTGATACTTGCTTAGATGGGTAACAGTAATTCCATGAGAGCACACGATTATTTTGATGGAAGCCTGTGCAATTTCACATTATCAGAAAGTGTGAGTAGATCATATAAGGTCACAATAATTTCATAAGGTTTTTTGATAATCTAAAATTTATAATACATTCAGACTATGAATTTATTCGCAGCTATTTATTACTATTATCAAATGCCCGCCACTGACGGACTATAGCTGTATATTGATATATTTTTAAATATTTTAATAAGCCTGGTT
>NZ_JAGXGF010000190.1 GCF_024636815.1 Marivirga sp. | reverse complement strand
GCATTGTCTCATAATCGTTTATTTTTTATTGAAGTGATGGGAAGAGATTCCGGTTATATTGCCATCAGTAGTGGTATTGCCGGAGGAGCCGTTTCTATTATTATTCCTGAAGAAGAAACTTCCATTGATGAATTAGTTGAAAAGCTAAATAAGGGAGGGAAAAAGAACAAAACTTCAAGTTTAGTAATTGTGGCAGAAGGAGGTAAGTCAGGTTCAGCGATGGAGATTGCACAAAAAGTGACAGAAAAATCCTCTTATTTTGACACAAAAGTGACTATATTAGGTCATCTTCAAAGAGGAGGGACGCCCACCTATTTCGATAGAGTCTTGGCAAGTAAGATGGGCGTAGCAGCAATTGAAGGCTTGGACCAAGGAAAAACAGATGCAATGGTAGGTATAAGGCATCATGATATTATTTTCAATAAATTTGATGATATTATGAATCAGCCTAAAGATATACATAAAGATGATTTAAGAATTGCTAAAATTTTATCAATTTAAGTTATGATTTTAATAGGCACCAGTGGTTCCACAAAATGCGATTGGCAGTTAGTAGACTCCAAAAAATCCTTGGTAAGGAAAAGTACCAAAGGCATTAATCCTTTTTTTATGGATGATGTGGCTATCAGTGATATTGTGAAATCACTTGGGTCTGAAATTATTGATCATAAATCGGAGATAGAGGTAGTTTATTACTTTGGAGCAGGATGTTCCAGTAAACATTTCGCCTCTATGGTGGAAAGAGGACTTTCAATGGTCTTTAATAAATCTCACCTTTATGTGAAAGAAGATATTGTTGCAGCAGCATTTGCAACTTTCAATGGTGAGCCTTCTATTACTGCGCTAATGGGAACCGGTTCAAATTCCTGTCATTTTGATGGAGATATTGTTCGTCAAGAAGTTAGCGGAATGGATTTTATTTTAGGGGATGAAGGCAGTAGAAGTCATTTTGGTAAATTGTTATTGAGTAAATTTTTAAAGAAACAATTGCCAGAGGAAATTTCTCGAGATTTAGAGTATGAATTCCAACTGAATAAAGAAGAAATATTACTAAGCGTTTACATAAAACCCTATGCAAATGTTTATTTAAGTAGTTTTAGCCAATTTATTAAGGAGCGAATAGATCATCCTTATTTGAAAGAAATGGTTAAACAGAGTATTACAGATTTTATTGAAACATATATTTGTAGTATTAAAAATTATGAAAATCTTCCAGTTCATTTTGTAGGTTCTGTACCTTACTTTTTTGAGGATATTGTGAATGAGGTGGTAGAAGAGCATAATTTAATCAAAGGTATATTTATAGAAGAGCCTATTGATTTGTTGGTAGGTTATTTAATTAAGAAACATTATAAAAATTAATATTGCTAGCTAAGATTTCTTAGTTAAGCAATTGTAAGATATATAGAAGTATATGAAATCAGCATAAGTTTTTTTTATCCTAATATTTAAGGAAGATGAATAAAACTATAATGATTTTCATAGCCTGTCCCGATTAGTCGGGCTTGCAATTAAAAATTCAATAATACACACATGAAAGTTAGCATTGGGATCGACATAGGAGGTACTGGGACAAAATTCGGGATTGTAACTTTAGATGGCAAAATTTTATATCAAGGAGCAATTCCTACCCAAACAGAATCTGTTTTTGTAGATTATATTCATTTACTTTCTAATGAAATCCGGAAAGGCTTGGATCCAGAGAAACATGAATTAATAGGGATAGGAGTGGGTGCTCCAAATGCTAATTATCATAAAGGAACTATTGAACATGCTCCTAATTTAAGATGGAAAGGAATTTTGCCTTTAGCAAAAACGCTTGAGGATGAATTTGATGTACCAACGGTTGTAACCAATGATGCTAATGCCGCTGCAGTAGGGGAAATGATTTTTGGTGGAGCCAAAGGGATGAAAGATTTTATAGTCATTACACTTGGGACAGGCTTAGGAGCAGGAATAGTAAGTAATGGTCAATTAGTGAACGGTGCCAATGGTTTTGCAGGAGAACTTGGGCATACTACGGTGACTTACGGAAACGGAAGGTTTTGTGGGTGTGGAAAAAGAGGGTGTTTAGAAACTTATGTTTCTGCAACGGGCATTAAAAGAACAATATATAAGCTTTTAGCTGATTATAGGGAGGATAGTGCTTTAAGGTCTGTGAGTTTTGATGAGTTAAGTCCTGAAATGATTACCAAATATGCCTTAAAAGGAGATGTCATTGCAAAGCAGGCCTTTGAATATACAGGTAGAATATTAGGGACTAAACTAGCTGATACTGTTATACATACTGATCCGGAAGCTATTTTTATATTTGGTGGATTATCTCAGGCTGGAGATTTAATTTTTAATCCGGTTAAAGAGCATCTAGAGTTAAACCTAATGCCAGTTTTCAAAGGTAAGGTAAGAGTTATTTCTTCTCAATTGCAGAATCAATCTGCTCCGATTATTGGTGCGAGCAGCTTAATTGTAGATAAATGGAAGAAAGATGAAATTTCTTTCATGGAGAATAAATAACCTTATCAAGTAATTTTATTCAGGTAGTAATTTTCTAGGTCGAATATTTCTCTGTATTTAAATTTGCTACTTTCCATAGTATTAAAATTCAATGAATTACCATCGATGACTTTTGGGATGATTTTTTCAAATATCAAGTCTTCAGGAAGTTTTGTGGCATTAATTTTATTCTGCCTCTCATTATAATTCTTAAATACTTTTTCATATTCTAAAGAGTTTAACCAAATATCATAAGTGGCATTAATTTTTTCATGATCAGATTTTAGTTCAGATTTAATATGGTTTAGGCTTTTCTTACCGTTTAAATTAGGCGTAAATGGGTTGTATTTTTCCTCAAATGAAAATCTATTACCCAAATTGATGTTGTTTTCATTCATCAATTTTTTTATCATATCGAAGAGCCCTTGTTGTTTTAAGTCTATTAAAATTGAATTAAAAACTTTTAGTTTTTGCCAATCCTCAGTTAGAATGTCAGCTAATTCTTCAAAGGCGAGAAGTACTCTCAGTCTCCTACAAATTTCTAATTTAATTTCACCAAACATTCCATCCAATTCCATTTGAAAGGCATCTTCTTTTCCTTTCAATTGCTTGTTTTGATTTAGAATATCCGTGATGGGTTGGAATTTAACCTTACCATAAAATTCACTTTGATTGATTTCTGCATTTTCAAATTGATTTAAAAAGGCAATAACGCCATCTGTCTTGGTGACTAATTTGAAATGCAAATCAAAAACCAGTACTGCATCCTCTTTATTTGAAATCATAAAATAATGTTTCTAACTTTTAAAAGCGTAAGGGATGGTTGAAATTTGCAACTTTTAGGAAATTCGTTGCTAAACTTAAGTACAATTACTTAACGTTAAAAGTATGAAGGTGTTTTTCTCAGGAAATTATGGTGCTTCATTGTTAAACTCATATTTATCCGGATTTTATTCTAATTTTGCATTGAAATGAATATATCAAGTGAAAACCTGATGCTTGCGGTAGATCAATTAAGTGATTCAGGTTATTTTGTTTGGGATGATTTTGTATCCAAAGAAAATATAAAAAAACTAGTATTAATTGCAGATCAAGGAAACCAATCGGGAGACTTTAAAAAGGCTGGAATAGGAAAGCAAGCACTATTTCAATTAGATAAAAGCGTTAGAGGAGACTACATTCAATGGTTGGATAGAAATAATCAAAACGAAATTATCCATCAATTTTTAGATAAAATCGAATTACTGAAAAATAGCTTAAATGAAACTTGCTATTTAGGTCTTAAAGATTTTGAAATCCATTTTGCTATCTACCCGGAAAATACTTTTTATAAAAAACATGTGGACAGATTTCAGCAGAATGCTCATCGGGTGATTTCATTTGTACTTTACATGAATGAAAATTGGCAAGAGGGGCACGGAGGAGAATTGGCTATTTATTTGGATGATAAAGTTGAGATTGTCCAGCCTCTTGCAGGCCGGTTGTTGTTGTTTAGAAGTGAACTTGAGCATGAGGTTTTGATGTCTTATAGAAACCGATATAGCATAACAGGCTGGATGTTAGACAGAGACATGAGTTTAACTTTTCTTCCTTAATTCATTAAATAAAATAACTTAATATTTAAGTCTTATGGGTTTGCATTTATGCCTATCCAATACTTATTATTGTTAGATATTTCACAAACCAAAATTTTACAAAATGTCATTTAACCCCACTACTTCAAGGAAGCATTATCATTTATTTGATGAAGAGCAAATAGATCATATGTATTTCGATATTTCTCCTGCCGGGGAAATAGATGCCAACAAATATTCATTATATAATTTTACAGGTGATCCTAAGCTGGAATATGCTGAATGGGATAGCCGACTGGATATGATGAACAGTTGGTTTTCAGATATGAAAACCAATGAAAGATTCCTATACGAACGCGAATCTATAAATGGATCAAAAGTAGTATCTAAAATAATAGATCCGGTGACAAAAGAAGTAAGAGAAATGCTCAATTTCGCTTCTAATGATTATTTAAATCTTACTCAAGATCCTAGAATATTAGAAAAAGTAACTGCTATTGCACCTTATTATGGAGCAGGAGCAGGTGGTGTGCCTTTATTAAGCGGCTCAATGAATATTATCAAACAGTTGCAGGAAAAAATAGCTGAAATGAAAGGAATGGAACAAGCCATTGTTTACAGTTCAGGCTATGGGGCTAATATTGGTACTATATCAGGTCTTTTAGGACATAGAGATGTTGCTATATATGATATGTTTGCCCATGCTAGTCTTATAGATGGAAGTAAAGGGTCTAATAAAAAATTCTTCTCACATAATGATCCCGCTTCTTTAGAAAAGGTGTTGAAGAATATTCAAAATAAGTATATCAATAAATTGGTGGTAGTGGATGGAGTATATTCTATGGATGGAGATATATGTAATCTTCCAGAAATATTAGATATAGCACATTACTATGGGGCTTGGGTTTTGGTAGATGAAGCTCATGCAACAGGTGTTATCGGTAAGACTGGAAAAGGCACCTTAGAACATTTTGGTTTGGAAGGAAAGGTCGATATCATAACAGGAACTTTGAGTAAAGCAGTGGGGTCTGTAGGAGGATATGTTGCTGCTTCAAGTCGATTGATTAATTACTTAAAATATACCAGTCGATCCTATATGTTTTCAACTTCTCCTTTTATAGGGTCTGTTGTATCTTCATTAGAAGCACTAAATCTAATTTCAAAGCAAGAAGCTGGAATGGATAAGCTTTGGGAAAATATACATTATGTTAAAAACAGACTATTGAAAGCTGGATTTAACATAGGAAATGCTGAAACGGCTATTTTTCCCCTCATAATTGGTGATGATAATAAGGTAAAGGAAATGACCTATCGCTTACACCTAAAAAATATTTTTGTAAACCCTGTTCCATATCCAGCGGTTCCAAGGAAACTTACTCGTGTGAGAATGACGGTTACGGCAGGCTTTTCTACTGAGCAATTAGATTATACCTTAAATCAAATAGAAGAAATCGGTAAAGATTTAAATATCATATAAATACTGAAAGCGTAGCATGAGGTTTATTGTGCTATGCTTTTCTAAAACCTATCAAGCTGAAATTCACTAGCCCTAATTATTAAAGTTGACATTCAATTGTACGCTTTTGAATCTTTATAATGTTCAAAATCGGACACATTAAATCATATAATTCTTGCAAATCACCTTTTAAACCCAAATTAAGCCACTTACAAAATATGGCACATTCCGTGCATCGAGAGTAAGCATGAACGCATCTATTAACTAAAGAACGAAACATGCAAACGCTTAAGAACATGAAAACTATTTTATCTCTATTAATCCTAACACTTTTTATAACAGGTTTTGCCCAAGCGCAAAATGGCATTGTTAAAGGAGTTTTGAAAGATAACCAGAATGCACCACTTCCATACAGCAATGTGGCAGTTTATCAATCTTCAGATTCAAGCTTAGTAACCGGAACCATCACGGATGCTGAAGGTCAATTTAATATCAATGTGAAATATGGTGATTATTATTTAAAGATTTCCGCAGTTGGTTTTGCAACATATTTTTCCAAAAGCATGACCGTAAATTCTAATAATCCAACATTAGATTTTTCTACTATTAAGCTTGAAGAAGATGTACAAGTAATGGATGCTGTGGAAGTAAAAGCCCTAAGACCACAAGTCATTGTAGAAGCTGATAAGATGGTAGTTTCTGTAGAAGGAACTGCAATGGCGGCAGGTGCTACCGCTTATGAAGTATTGGAGAAATCTCCTGGAGTTTTTGTGGATCAAGATGGAAATATTCAGCTTAATGGTAAATCAGGAGTACAAGTCATGATTGATGGACGTAGATCCTATTTATCTGCTGCTGATCTGCAGAATATGTTGCAAGGAATGTCTGCTGATAATATCAAAACCATAGAAATCATCAATAATCCATCAGCAAAATATGATGCAGAAGGAAATGCCGGCATCATCAATATCACATTGAAGAAAAATAATAGTCAAGGTGTAAATGGTAGTCTGAATGCTGGATATCGATATAATGAAATGCAGAATTACAATACAGGCTTGCAGTTGAACCATAAAAAGGGGGCTTGGAATTCTTTCATAAATGCTGATTTATCGCAAAGAGGAAGAATAAGAGATGCGGAATTCTATCGAGAAATTACTCAAAATAATGGAGTTACTACCATTTTTGATCAGACCGGAAAGGAATATGTAAATAGGGTTGCTCCTTCATTAAGAATTGGAACTGATTATGATATTAATGATATGCAGTCTGTTGGGTTAATGTTAAATATTTATGGTCAAGATGTGTACCATGATTTTGGTTTCGATAGTGATTTGACGCAAGGGGGAAATGATTTTAGGATTGATTCTGATAATAGAATTGACTACCAATTCTTAAATACTCAAGGGAATTTACATTATACCTATAAATTGGATACCAATGGGACTAAGATAACCACAGATTTAAATTATGTAAAGTTATTTAATAATGGAGGAGCTTCATTTGTAAACCGTTTTTATCAAGAGGGCAATTCAGAACCATACGCTATTGAGAATTTGGAAAATGAAAACCCTTTTGCTTATGATATCTATTCGGGACAAGTTGATTTTGAGGGGAAAGTTTTCAATAAAATTAAGATAGAAGCAGGTTTAAAAGCCAGCCATGTTGTTTCTGATAATGAAATTAAATTCTACGAAATAGAGGATAATCAGCGTACTTTAGACCCGAGTAGAACAAATCACTTTGTTTATACAGAACAGATTTTTGCGGGTTATACAAGTATTGCAGGTCAATTAGGAGAGAAGATTTCTTACAAAGCAGGACTTAGAGCAGAACAAACCTATTCGGAAGGGGAATCTTTGACACTCAATACCATTAATGAAAGAAATTATTTCAATCTTTTTCCAAGTTTCTTTTTGCAGCACAATGTTTCGGAAGCCTATCAGGTAAACTATAATTACAGCAGAAGAATAGACCGGCCAAATTACAGCAACCTGAATCCTTTTGTGATGTATTTAGACCCTTATACTTGGGCACAAGGTAATCCATATTTACGTCCACAGTTTACGCACTCCATGTCGGTTACGCAAACCATGTTTGGACAATATAATTTGGTCTTGAATTATAGCTTAACCAGTGATTTTATAGCTGAGGTTCCTCAGCAAAATCCTGAGGACGGAACAACTGTATTCAAACAAGATAATATTGATGACCAGGTTAATTATAGTGCTACTGCCGTAATTCCGATTCAGCCTTTTAAATGGTGGTCAATTAATGGTAATCTTTCAGTTTTTCATCAAGAATTTACTACTTACTTAAACGGAAATCAGATTGAAAATAATGCAACTTCAGCTTTTGCAAGAGCTGGTAATACTTTCATGTTACCTAATGATTTCAAGCTAGAGCTTAATGCAGATTATAGATCAAATACTGTTTGGGGAGTGTATAAAATTGGATCGCAATGGGGAATTGATTTTGCAGTGAAGAAAAGTTTCTTAGATAAAAAATTGGATGCTTCTATAAACATCACGGATATTTTCAGAACCAGAAAATTTGTAGGGAATTCTAATTATAATGGTAATATCAATGAAATAAGTCAGTATTTCGGTCAGCAAAGTATAGGTTTTTCTTTAAGATACCGCTTTAGCAAAGGAGAAGAATTTAAAGCTCGTCAACGTAATGTTAATTTGGAAGAGTTAAACAGAGCAGGAGGATAATATCCAGTTTAGGTTAACAATAAATACTGGATAGCGGTGGTCTGTAAAGACTGCCGTTTTTTTTGCATTCACATTTTAAACAGAATCAATCCCTTTTCCGTAAACATTCGGCACAATATGTGATATTAAATAGATTTTGGATTAAACAAAACAAACTATGAATCAATATTTGAAAACTACAATCGCTGCATTTTTCGGAGGAATAATTGGAGCTCTTTTGATTTATCAATTGACCGATAACAATCAAGAGTTAAAAATTGAAGAATCTTTTTTTCAAACTCCAGTAAGTAAGGTTGCATTTGAAAACTATGAAGAAAGCAATTCGAAAGCTTTAAGTTCTGTTCCTGATGTTGATTTTGTAGAAGCCTCCAAAAACAGCCGTGAAAGTGTGGTCTATATTAAAACTGTATCTGAAGCTTATGGCCGAAGTTCGTGGTTGGATTTATGGCTGGGCGGTGGAGGAAGCATGCAACAAGTGGGCTCTGGTTCTGGTGTGATCTTCAAATCTGATGGATATATCATCACTAATAATCATGTGATTGAAGGTGCAGATGAGATAGAGGTAGTGCGGAAGAAAAAAATCTATAATGCGAGTTTAGTAGGACGTGATCCTTCCACTGACTTAGCAGTATTGAAGATAGATGATACGAATTTGCCTGCCATAAAAATTGGTTCATCCAAAGATTTGAAGGTAGGTTCTTGGGTATTGGCAGTAGGAAATCCATTTAATTTGACATCTACCGTAACAGCAGGAATAGTAAGCGCCAAAGGAAGGGAGCTGAATATTCTAAAAAGTAATTTTCCAATAGAGTCTTTTATCCAAACGGATGCAGCCATTAACCCAGGAAATAGCGGAGGGGCTTTGGTCAACACTCAAGGTGAATTAGTAGGTATTAATACTGCTATTTTATCCAGGACGGGTTCCTATGCCGGCTATGGTTTTGCTGTTCCCATTGACATAGCCAAGAAAATTGCTTCTGATATTATAAAATTTGGTATGGTGCAAAAAGCTTTTCTTGGAGCGGAAGTTTCCAGTTTAACTCCTGAAATTGCAGATAGATTGAATACTGATAATTTAGATGGGGTAGTGGTCAGTTATATTCAGGAAAAGGGGGCTGCTGATAAGGTAAATCTTCAAAAAGGTGATATTATCAGAGAGTTCAATGGAGAAGATGTAAGTACGCATTCAGAGTTTGAAGAAAAGCTAAGTATGTTGTCTCCTGGTGATAAATTGTATTTGACCATTGATAGAAAGGGAAAAACTATTCAAAAAGAATTAATTTTAACCAACAGCGAGAATACTACCGAGTTACTCAAAAGAGATGTTTATTTCTCTAAATCACTAGGAGCAGAATTTGAAAATGTTCCTATGGTAGAGAAAAATTTATTAGATATTAATAGTGGTGTAAGAGTAGTGGATGTGAAAAATGGCTTTTTCAAAAGGCTTAATATTGATGAAGGCTTCATTATTACGGCTATAAATGGCAATAGTGTAGACAACCCTAAAGAGGTGTCGGGAATTTTAGAGTCTGTAAAAGGAAAGGTTGTAATTCAGGGAATCAATAAAAAAGGAGTGAAAGGCTATTATTCTTATTTTTTTTAATCACTTGAGGGTTTAAAAAAGGGCTGTCTCAATATTAGTAGCGAGACAGCCTTTTTTATATGGTTAACAAATGAAATGGATTTTAATCCTCATCATCGTCTTCGTCATCGTCTTCATCAAATGAATCTTCAAAAGCGTCAATCACATCATCAATAGCATCCATCATTGTGTCTGCTAAATCGTTATTTCCATCTTCACCTGAAGGACTAATTTCAATAATTCCATCTTCATTTCCGTCAGTAGCATTGCTAATGTCGACTAATGTAAAAAGGTTATTTAAATCAAACTGAAGATTAATTAATGTAGCTGATGCTTCCTCTAAAGTAAGCATGCCATTTTCAAATTCGATTTCAAAGTCTAAATCTTTATTATGCCAAAATTCAAATGGAGTACCATTTATTGTCCCAGCAATAAAAATTGATTTCTCAAAGATTTCACTTTCGCTATCTTCACTTTCATTAATTGAGAATTCAATTTCTTCATAATTCCCTTCAGGTAAATTAACCTCAGCTAAAATTTGATCTATTCCACTGCTGTCTTCAATTAAATCAACTACAAAAGGACCATCCAATTCAATATCGCTTACAAATGGACCCTCTTCTTCTTGATTGTCATCGTCAACTTCTAATTCAATTTCTTCCACATTTACAATAAAAGAATTGATGATAATTTCATTTACAGCTCTTTTATTAGTTTGGTTTTCATAAGCAGCACTCAATTTTATCACTGCATTTTCCTTATTTGTTCCTACGTTATCATTATCACAGGAGATAAGAAATGAAACTCCGATCATTGCTACTAAAACTTTTGATACCCAAAAGCTTCCCACATTTTCTAATTTGTTCTTTTTCATAATTTTTAAATTTTAATTCATACACAAACACTTAAATCCCACGAATGGAATTATTACTAAGACGAATTATTGAATCTTTTATTTTAACTAATCTGAATATTTTCATTGAAGCCTAAGCAAATTGCATGACATCAATTGTTTAAAATAGGATGGAAGGCTTAAAAAAGTTGATGATTCCCCATATTAAGTAAACTTATGTTTTAGTATTCAATTCTGCACTCCACTTTCGTGCCGTCTTAATTTTTTGTCGGAGAATTGAGGGAATAATTTCTCATTATTAAAGATGGGGCGTTCGTTAATTAAAATATCCAAATCAGGTTGCCCCGCATTTACCCAAGCGGTATACCAAAAATCTCCTACCAATTTTATAGAGTTGCGCATTCTTCTTTCTACTTGTCCGCTAAGCATATTATGATAAGCTTTTGAAAAATCTCTAGAGTAAACTTTCATATTGACATTACCCCTCAGTTCAGAGCTATATTTTGAATCGTCAGACATTTTCTTGGTCAATTTTTTCTCAAAATCAAACACAGAATCTAATGCTAAATGTGCATCTTTTACTGCATCCCAAATGGCTAGCTGGGTATTGTCAATATATTCAGCTTTCCCAATAAAAAAATCGTAATCTGAAGAGAAAAGCTCGGGTAGTCGAGATTCCCAAAACCCATGAATTCCATATTGACCAGTTAATTGCCCGTTATAATTTTCAGTCGTATGTAAAGGAACATTTGCATCAGCGATATAATGTCCCAAATCAGCCGAATAGCGCAAAATGTCTTCTGCATTATTTTCTTTAAAGGCTTTGGTTAATTGGTAGGTGACTAAATGCACATGCCAGGGCACAATTCCATAAGCTTGTAAAGAATCTTCTGTATATTTTCCAACTGCATCATTCCAATATCGTGGTAATTTGTAAACTGCGCTATCTCCATAAACATCCAAATCAATATAATGCCTCGGAGCCTCGTAATCTACTGCATATCGTCTTCTATCAGGGTTTACCGCATTTTCGGTAATGTATTGAATATGATGTTTATAAAATGTAATCATTTCTGGAGGAAGGGTAAAAACAGCTAATCGATTAATTTTTTGGTGAGCAAAGAAACCCCAGTTTGGCTTTCTGCTAGAGTCAAAAGAAAAGGAACTGAATATGAAAACTAAAATTATTATGTGGAGAGAAATACGCTTCATCTTATGGTTTTAGCTGATTGATATTCTAAATTAAAAATTGTATTCGTAAAAACCATAGAACTGAATTCAAATAAGTAGCAGTGTTTCTAATAAATAAACGTATTTTTGTGAATCAATTTAAGATAAGAGCATGAATTCTCGGGATTTGTGATTATTTCTTAAAATAAATAATGATAATAACGAATAGGCTTTGTTTAATAAAACAAATTCTTTTAAATTTGCAGTCCTTAAAGAGAAAGCAAGAATTTCAATAGACATAAATCAATATGGCAAATCACAAGTCAGCATTAAAAAGAATTCGCTCAAGTGCGGCAAAACGTTTGAGAAACAGATATCAGGCTAAAACTACGAGAACTTATATTCGTAAATTAAGAGCTACAGAAGACAAAGCGCAAGCTGAGGAACTATTGAAAACTGTAACTTCGATGTTAGACAGATTAGCGAAAAAGAATATTATCCACAGAAAAAAAGCGGATAATAACAAATCTAAATTAGCGAAGCACGTAGCTAAATTAGCTTAAAAACTTAAAAGATTTTTATCTTAAGCCTCAACTCTATCAGTTGAGGCTTTTTTAGTTTATACTAATTTGATGACTTTTGGGACTAATTATATTGATATTAATTTTAGTTAATCTATAGATTGTCTCATTTAATTATCTGATAGGCTCTTTTTTATTTTCAACCTTAATTTATCCCCAATGGAAAAGGAACAGTATTCAGCCGTTTCAAGTATCAAAAGCTGGGCAGAAGCCGATAGACCTAGAGAAAAATTATTAACTCATGGCCGCACTGTTTTATCTGATGCTGAATTGATAGCCATTTTAATTGGTTCTGGAACCCAATCTTTATCAGCAATTGACGTTGGTAAAAATATTTTAGGTGAGGTCAATAATGATTTAAATCATCTGGCTAAATTTTCAGTAAAGGAATTAATGAAGTTCAGAGGAATAGGTCAGGCTAAAGCGATTTCAATTATTGCGGCACTTGAATTGGGAAGGCGAAGAAAAGAATCAGCAGTTCAGGAAAAGCCTAAAATTGTTAGCTCTCAAGATGCTTATGAATTGCTTAAATCCGTTATGTTGGATTTACATCATGAGGAATTTTGGGTGATTATGATGAATAGGGCTAATAGAGTTATTCGGATGAAGAGAGTTAGTAGTGGTGGAATTTCAGGTACTGTAGCCGATGTAAAAATTATTTTTAAAGAAGCTATAGATCAAATGGCTTCAGCTTTAATATTGGCTCACAACCATCCTTCAGGTAACCGTAACCCTAGTGATCAAGATGTCCGTTTGACTAGAAAAATGAAAGAAAGTGGTTTACTCCTGGATATTCCAGTGCTGGATCATATTATATTTGCAGAAGATAAATATTATAGCTTTGCAGATGAAGCAATGCTTTAAAATTGAAAAATAGATTATGGATAATAACCCCGAATTAAGCGGAAAATATTTAGGGACAATTACTGAGGATTTTGTAGCCATTTCAGATACTTTGAAGGAGGCTTCTTATGCAGTGCGTCAGCGAGGATTTTCTGAATATCCCATCTTTCCAATATGTAAAACTGAACAACCAATCGGTCAGGTTTTGATAGGTGCAGGTGAGCTAAATCTTACCTGGAATTATTTCATTACTTATTTGGATGAATTTGTACAAAGAAAAATAGTGGATGAAGACAAAATTGAAGAATTTAAACAAGCTTATAAAAACCCTGATGAATTTTGTTGCTTATTTGTAATTGATACTGATATGACCAGCTTTGTTTATGTGCCTTATCCAGAAGATTGATCCTTTCTCTTTTCTTGAATGAGAGATAAAGCAGTTCGACTCAAACTATCATTCATCTTTCTGATTACTACATCCATTTGTTCTGCGGTTGCCTTTAATTTGTCTACTAAATAAGCGGGGTCGTCATATTTATCAAATAGTGTGGTTAAACCCATCATGCTAGTTAGTGGTCCTCTGAGCTCATGAGATGTTTGGAAAGCATATTCAGTAAAATCATCTAATAATTTTTGCTGATTGATTTCTAGGCTTTTCTTTACTGTTATATCATAACTTATAGTTAGAAACTTATAGACTTCTCCATGATGGTTTTTAATTGGACTTATAACAATATCTACCCAGTAAAAATCTCCCGCTTTATTTCTGCTTTTAATATCTGCCCTCCAAATCTCCCCTGCTTTTATATTTTGCCACATTTCATTCCATAGTTTAGGGCTATGATATCCTGATTCTAAAATTTCTATGGGCTTACCTATAAGTTCGTTTTTACTATATCCACTAACTTTACAAAATTCACTGTTTACTTCTTGTATATTTCCATTTATACCAGTGACAAATACTAATGCTGCCCTATCCAAAGCTGTTTCAAATTTTTCACGTTCTATTTCTGCCAATATTTTTTTGTTAACGTTTATAGCATTTACAATTCTGCATTCCTTTCCTTTATAAATTGTCGTATGAGAAAATATATTTACATAAAAATAATTCCCGAATTTATCCTGATGTAACCAGTCTCCACAATCGGCAAATTCTTCTTTTATATTTTTTAAGAATGATTGTAATTTTTCTTTTTCTGATTCTGGCCTCAAATCATTTACGGTTAGATGAGTCATTTCCTCAGTAGAATATCCATATTGAATGCTTGCAGACCGGTTAGCTAATAAGATATTTTGAGAACTCAATTCAAAAATTAACATCGGATTCGGATTATCCTGAAATAATCTCATAAAGTCATTTTTTACTAATTCTATGGACCTAGTTTTTCTATGGATAAGGTAATATAAAAGTGCTGTTGTAAGCGCTACATAAAAAAAACCTTTCAATTGACTTAATGTGGTAATAAGCTCTGACTCTAAATTAAATTTATCAGCAAAAAAGAAAAGCAGCGCATCACTCAAGCCGATCCATATTATTCCTGCTGATAAGTAAATTAGCGGAATAAGCCAGTCTTTTTCTTCAAGTTTCATCGATGATTTGGTTGCTTTTAATTTTAAACTTCTTTGGTGAAGGTAAAAAAATCAGTTTATAATACGATTAAAACGCTGGTTTAATTACACCTAAGTATTAATTTTTGAGTAGTTAATTCCATTTATAAGAAGTCGTTCTGCTATCTATGTTTTATCTTTGTGATAAATCAGAATAAATATGGCAAAGCAAGCAAAGAATCCAAAAGATACTTACACCATTATGACGGAATTGGTATTACCCAATGACACCAATCCTTTGAATAATTTAATGGGAGGTAGATTAATGCATTGGATGGATATAGTTTCTGCCATAGCAGCGCAGAAGCATTGCAATAGAATAGTGGTAACCGCCTCTGTTGATAATATTTCCTTTCAACATCCCATTGCTTTGGGAGATGTTGTTACTTTAGAAGCTAAGGTGACAAGGGCATTCAGTTCTTCAGTTGAAGTCCATATTGTTGTAAAAGGTGAAAATATTCCTTCAGGTAAAAAATACCCATCAAATTCGGCATTCTTTACCTTTGTGGCTGTAGATCAATCAGGCAGACCTATTGATGTTCCTGAATTAATTCCGGAAACCGAAGAGGAGCAAGAATTATTTGATGGAGCTTTACGAAGAAGACAGTTACGTTTAGTTTTAGGAAAAAGAATGAAACCGGAAGATGCTACAGAATTAAAATCTATTTTTAAATTGGATGAATAATGGAAATAGAAAGGGACTATTTAGCACAAATATTTGATGGTGATCAGCTTTATGTCTTTCAAAATGAAGGGGAGGAAGTTAAATATGATATTGAAAGAGATAATTCAATTCCTGCAGAAGTAAATGAGCCAGAACCTAAAATGAAATCTGATGCTCCAAAAGCTTCATTACCTGAAAAGAAAGTTGTGATTTTAATTGACAAAGATTTAGGAAGTCAAGAAAAGGATACGCTTAGTAAATTATTAAAAGCCATCAATATAGAAGAAGGTCATTATGAAATTATTCATGAGCATCCTGAGCAACTAAAATCCATTCAGCACTTGAGGCTATTCCTCTCTTTTCATAATCAATTCGTACAGTCATCTCAGTACGCAATTCTAAAAATAAATAAGGGTAATGCCATATATGCTCATGATCTTATTGAGCTTAACAAAGACACTTCTAAGAAGGTGATGCTTTGGAATTTACTTAAAACAATCGTTTAATTTTTTAGATTTAAAGGCTTGACTTTTATTTATGTATTTATTAAGTTTATATTATGAATTAAATTATTTCTATAATCCATAGAAGTTTAACCTAATATTATGTTCGAGCCATTAGATCCACTATTACATTCGCAATTAAGATTGGCTGTCATGAGTTTGTTAATGAATGCGGCCGAGGCGGACTTTAATTTAATAAAGGAAAAAACCAATGCCACTTCCGGTAATTTAAGTGTACAGCTTAATAAATTAAAAAATGCAGGCTATATTAAAGTACATAAAACTTTTAAAGATAATTACCCTCACACTACTTGCAGAATAACTGAAAAGGGTATTGATGCATTTGAAATATATCTGAACGCATTAAGATCGTACATTAAACCAACAGATTGATTTAATTTTAGACTATTGAAATTTTTATAAAATAGTTTATTATTTAAATTAGATTATATAAATAACTATTCAGGCTGTTATTTAAGTAACTAGTTTTTCTAATAATCCCCTTTCATTTTATTATACAACTATAAAAGTTGGATTTGAATATTAATAGTTTTTTTATTCAATCTTAAGTCGTCTTTATATTTCATATATGTAAAAGATTGATAAATTAATGAAATAAGTATGCTGAAATCTATTATTTTTAATCTCAATAAGTTATTTTAAGTCTTCGTTTTTAACTGTTATTGTGAATATTCTATTAAAACTAATTTTTCTATCAGTCACAATGCTTTTTTGTTATCAAAGCAATGGACAGGATCAATTCCTTCAAAAAGGTGATTCATGTTTTAAAGTGGAGGATTATCCTTGTGCAATTCAATATTATACTAAAATCGAAAAGGATTCTATAGAATTTAAATCTGAAAAACAGAATCTTGAATTTTACCTAAAATATTCAAATTCATTATTTATTCTAGGAGAATATCCTAATTCGTTAATTAGTTATAAAAAGTTAAAAACCTTAGCAATTCAAAATCAAAATAAATTTTATGAAGGAAAAGCACGCTCCGGAATATCTCATTCGCTGTGGCGAATGACAGAAAATGTGAAAGCAATAGAGGAAATTTTGAAAGCGATTGATATTTTTGAGCAATTGAATGATACCTCTAATTTAATTGAAGCCTCTAATATTTTGGCAGGAATTTATGTAAGTATTCAAAAATATGGCGATGCCCGAGAAATATATCAGGAGATGTTGGAAAAAGCCATCCAATCAAATGATTCATTTAATATTGCCGGTAATTATGAATATTTAGGAATAGTAGATTACTTTGATGGAGACTATCAAAGCGCCATTGATAATTATAAAAAATCCCTTGAAATTAATAAGAAAGTTGATAATTCATTCAGGATTTCGATAAATCTAGGAAATTTAGCCGAACCAAAAATGGAGTTGGAGGAATACCAAGAAGCTTTGGATTTACTCAGTCAAGCAATAAAACTACAAGAAAAATATAATTACAAATCAGTATTAATTTATAGTTATTATACCATAGGTAAAATTTATACTCGTACCCAATCTTATGATAGTGGAATATTTTATTATAAAAAATCTCTTCAAATGATGGATGAAACCTCTGAAACTAGAGATAAACAAGAGGTTTATAGACTCATTGCAGAAAATTATGCTAAACATGGTTCCTTTAACAAGGCTTATGAATATTATAAATTACATAGTAGAGAAAAAGATTCTTTAATTGTTTCAGAAAGGACCAAAGAATTAGAAGAAATAAAAACACGCTACGAGGTTGAAAATAAAACTAAAGAAAATGAATACTTAGTATTTGAGAATTCAAAAAAACAAAAAGAACTAACTGCCCAAAAAGAGCTTATTCAATTACAATATGCCATTGGAATTCTTATTGTTTTATTCTTGATCATTTCCCTCTTTTTAGCTTATAAGTTATATAGAGTTCGACAAACACTTATCAACGCAAATAAGAGTAAAGACAAACTTTTTGGAATTATAGCTCATGATTTAAAAGGTCCAATAAGGAATATAGAGGCTATGCTGCAATTATTGCAGAGTGAGCAGAAAGAGAATAGGAAAGCACAATATTTTGATTACTTAACACAATCAATTCAAAATTTATCGGCACTTACTAATCAATTACTTTCTTGGACTTTTAGCCATAAAGGAGATTTTAATTTTGAAATGCAGAAACTTTCAATTAGGAAAATTTCAGATAGAACTATTGAATTATTTGATTATCAACTCGCAGAGAAGGACATTAAGGTGATTAATTCTATAAATGATGATTTCTTTGTATTAGCCGATGAAAATGCATTATTAACTATATTCCGAAATTTAATTTCTAATGCAGTTAAATTTACTCAGAAAGGTGGAGAGATTAAATTGGAAACTGAAAAACTAGATAATTTTATAGAAATCCAAATACAAGATAGTGGTGTTGGTATGAGTAAAAATGCGATTCACAAAGTTTTAGAAGGTGAACATGTAATCAGTAGTTCTGGAACTGATAATGAGAAGGGAAGTGGCTTAGGATTTTCCATTGTTATTGAATTTATCAAAAAGCTTAAAGGAAAAATTGATATTAAGAGCGATGGTGAGAATGGAACTACCGTTATCTTGAAATTAAAAAAAGCCTAATTTAAAATTGATAATTTAAAATTAATTGAGAATGAAAAATTTGCTCATGATAAAATGAATCTTCTGCAAATCCATCAGGTATAATATATGAATTTAATAATCTAAGCTTTAAGACTTTCCATTCACCTTTTAAATGAGTCTGAACATCAATACTTAATTGTGTTAATGAATTTTCTTCTACGTCTTGATAAAAAGTACTATGCACTCCATAAACTCCTACATTTAATGATTCCCAATTTTTAAATGGTTGTGTATCAAATTTAAGAGTCTGGCTGTTGGTATCCTCCAATCCTTCTATTCTATGACGGCTGATAAAGGTATAAAAAGGTTCTGACCCCCATTCTGAAGGGAACTTGAAAGCATCACCCGTGAGGCTGTAGGATTGATTATATGATATCTGCCATTTATTATTGTCCCATTGCAACTGTCCAGATAAAAGCTGAGCCTGATAATCAGTATTCAGATACTTATTTCCTCCCAATGAATTTTGGAAAAGGTATTGCAATCCTAATTTAATGTGGTTTTGAGTAAATTCTAGCTGGTTAAATGACACGAAACTTACCCTGTCAATATAATATTGCCAAGAGTGAAAACTGATATGGTCATTTGGTAAATAATGCCCGCCTAGCATACCTAATCCTCTTGTGTTTATAATAGTATGCTCTGTGTCAGCATTAAGCAGATGATCGTATAACCCTATGCTTTCACTGATACTTACCCATTCGGTGGTGGAGCGAGGAGACACTTTGTTGAAAAATCCACCATTGATTTCGAATTGATGTCCTTCATTCCAATCTAGCCAAATTCCTTGAAAGGCTGATGGCTTCATTCTGGAATCTTGTGGATTTATCAATGGAGTATTTAGAAGCATTTTCCCTAGCTTTAAATAAGAATCTTTATAGCGGTACTTAATGAATAGCTCTTCCAACCGGTCTAGATCATGTTTGTTATTTGGGTCTTCCAAATCAAATAATTGCCGTTCCCATTTTGGGGTATATGGATTATTAGTTGTGTTGCTTAAATCAGTTGATAAAATATTGTAGGTATAAATCCCTCCAACTCCCATTTGGAACCCATGCCAATAAGCACTATGATAATAAATTCGACCACCTAAGCCTAAAGCACCACTAAAATTTTGAGATTCTGGTCGATAGGTTTGAATGGAATTGGATCTGAATAATCCGCTTAAATGCCCATTTTTGAACCACTCATGAAAACTACGGGCTTCATTTGGATTAAATGAACCGTGTTTTACGGAATCGATAGATTCAAATTGCTGATGGCTGTTCTGCGCTTGCAAAAAGAAAGGAACCATCATCAGAAGTAAAAAATATGAATAGTATTTCATATATAAAGGTTAAAAAAGAGGCTCACTTAAATCTTAAGAGAGCCTCTGTTCTACAAGTAAATTATTATTAACCTGAGTTCGATTCTAATTTAGGATTCAGAACGCCTGTAAATAGTGAGTTTCAACTAAAAATTCTGAAGCAATAGCGGGCTATTGTAAGGAATTTTTAGGAAGAAAATCGCTGTTTACAGGTGGGATAGGAAAAGCCT
>NZ_JAGXGF010000015.1 GCF_024636815.1 Marivirga sp. | reverse complement strand
GATTAATCCAGCGTATATTTCTTGCTGACTATCATAAGCTGGATTTGGGAATTCATCTGGATTAAAAGCCTCAGAATAAGGAACATTTACCCAAGTATCGGTTACAATTTGCATTGCCCATACTCTTAAAATATCCAATACTGCAGTCTGATTACCTTTAATAGCATCAGTTAAACTTTCATTAGCCTGAACTAGCTCTCTAGCTGCAACTAAATCATAAATACCACTTGCACAGAATCTATTCCAAGAAACATTAAAAGTACTTACATTCTGGTTGTAACGAGAATCCTCAGCATACTCTCCTTGAGCAAATTGCTGAACCATCAACATTCCGAACTCAAAGTTCATAGCTCTACTCCACACTCTATTTGACAAACTGAATTGCGCCTGAGTTAAAAGTGTAGATGCCGGTACATCAGTAGGATTATTAGGATCAGTATTGATCTCCTCAAAATCCTGCGTGCACGCTGCTAGTCCCACAAACAGTGAGGCTAACATTATGTATAATTTTGATATATTTTTCATAAAAAGTTATTTTAATTTAATGTCTAAACCTGATTTAGAATTTAAAGCTTATGTCAAAACCTAATGATCTTGAAGTAGGTACCTGAGCATTTTCCAAACCTTGGATATTACCTGCACCATTAACACCTTGAGGATCTAAATAAGGTAAATTGCTAAATAAGATCGCTAAGTTTCTTCCTAGGAAGCTGATTCTAGCATCTTTGATAGCTAAATTACCAAATACGCTATTAGGGATATTATATCCTACAGTTACTTCTCTTAACTTAACAAATGAAGCATCATAAACATTAGGTCCAGCAACTGACCAGATAGATTGATAATATGTTTGAGGATCAACTGCTGTAGTATTAGTCTCACCAGTCTCAGTAACTCCGTCAACGATCAATCCTTCTTCTCTTATATTACCAGCTGCTGTTTCTGGCAACATACCAGAATATTTAGCCCACTGTAAAGAAGTAGAATGAATAACACCACCACCTTGGAAATCAATTAAAGCACCAACAGAGAAGTTTTTGTAAGTGAAAGTATTTCTAAAACCACCAGCAAAATCTGCGATTGTACTTCCTAAAAACTCTCTATCTGCAGTCGCCAAAGGAATTCCATTAGCTCCAACGATTGTGTTACCGTCATCATCTGTTTGTAGTTGTTGACCAAATAAAGACATGTATGGGAATCCTTTTTGAACTCTAACATCAGCAGCCCATGTACTACCTGCTATAATACTTTCAACTCCTGCCTCATCATTCAATGCTACCACTTCGTTATTAAATGTTGCAAAGTTTAAGCTCATATCCCATCTAAAATCTCCTGATTCAACTGGTGTAGCATTTACCATAACTTCAAATCCACTGTTTCTCATTGATCCAGCATTCAATAATCTAGAAGTAAATCCTGTTGCTGATGATGAAGGAACATTAAATATTTGGTTAACAGTAGTTCTATCATAATAAGATAGATCAAAACCAACTCTATTATTTAAGAAGTTCATTTCTAAACCAACTTCAAACTCATTGGTAATCTCAGGTAATAGATTTGGATTTCTTCTTGAATTTGGTACCGTATATCTTGGGAATGAACCAAAGTTAGGCACTACGTTAGAATAAACATTTCTTAATTGATATGGACTTGCATCATTAGCAGCCTGACCATAACCAGCTCTTAACTTACCAAAAGAGATAACAGAATTATTTTCAAATGCATCTAATTCACTGAAAACAAAACTTGTTGAAATTGATGGATACCAATAGTTATTATTTTCTTCAGGTAAAGTAGATGACCAGTCACCTCTTATTGCTAAATCAACGTAAACTGTATAGAACAAGCCTAAAGAAGCTGTTGAGAATACACTGTTAATAGCTCTGTTTTCAAAGTCAGTATTTACTTGAGGAGAACCAGCTGAGTTTGCAATATTATAGAAATTAGGTAATACTAATCCACCTACTGTAGCGATTCTGTTATATGTTCTTCCTTGACTCATTAAGTTACCACCAACCATAGCATTCAATGTGATATCTTCATTAAACTGAGTATCATATAAAATTTTACCTTCTAAGTTAGTTTCTCCGAAAGTTCTTGTAACCTCATTATAACTAGGCTGGTTGATACCACCTACAGGCACTCCTTCTCTTGATCTGAAAGTGAATCCATCTCTCATGGCTTTCAAGTTCACAGATAAGCCCTCAGTTAATTCATAATTTAGGTTAAAGTTACCATAGAATCTATCTCTAGTATCTTCCTGTAAATAATTTCTTCTTACCCAATATGGATTATCAAAGAATCTTACATTTGGATTAAAACCTAATAATTCACCTGTAGCAGGATCAACCTGAGCTCCAATTGGATTCCATGTTTGTTGGGTTCCATCAGTAAAAGTATCATCTTTCAATCTGTCGAAATCCAACTGAGTTTGCCACCATTGGTAGAAACCTTGCATTGGGTTGGCGTTAGCATAACCAGTAGCATTTCTACCTGAAGCATCTTGCTGGATTAAACTACCAGCTGCAGACACAGTTAATTTATCAGATAAATTGTAAGTAGAATTGAAACTTACAGTATTTCTACCTAATTCAGAATTAGGCATCATTCCTTTTTGATCTAAGTTAGTGTAAGATAATCTGAAATCACCTTCATCATTAGCACCAGAAACTGCAACTGAATTAGTTAGTGTAACACCAGTTTCGAAGAATTCTTCATATTGATTTTCCGGTTCAACCCATGGTCTGGTTTCTCCATAATTTGCAGCATTTGGATCCCAAGAATCCCAGTGACGTACATTTACACTTGGATCATATTTTGGACCCCAAGCACCATCTTTAGAATAAACTGGTGCTAAGTAATTAGTGCCGTCTTCAGTAAATTCTACGAATCCTGAAGGTGAACTTGTTGTAGCTCCTCCACCATATTTTTGTTGGTGCTCCATTAGTGCCAAAGGATCTTCAAATGTAGCTGAAGTATTTATTGATACACCCAATCCTTTTTTCTGAGAAGCTGATTTAGTAGTAATTAAGATTACACCATTTGAACCTCTAGTACCATATAATGCAGTTGCAGCAGCACCTTTCAATACTTGCATAGACTCAATGTCATTAGGGTTAATATCAGAAGCAGCATTACCATAATCATATGATCCACCACCAAATCCTGATTGCTGACTTGCACTAGAATAATTATCATTATTAATTGGCATACCATCTACTACGAAAAGTGGTTGATTCTCTCCTAAGAAAGAGTTAGCACCACGAATTGTAATACGAGATGAACCACCCATAGCTCCTTGAGAACCCTGGATTTGAACACCAGCAACAGCACCTTGCAATGAGTTGATAATATTAGTCTCTCTAGATTCAGCCAAATTATCGCCATCTACTGTTTGAGTAGAATAACCAATTGATCTTTTTTCTCTAGAAACACCTAAAGCTGTTACAACAACTTCTCCCAATTGTTGAACATCAGGTTTTAAAGTAATATTAATAACCGATTTTGAACCGATAGTAACTTCGGCTTTTTCAAAACCGATATAAGTAAATACAAGAGCTTCAGCATCCGATGACACTGATAATTTGTAGTTACCGTCTAAATCCGTGGTAGTACCAATAGTAGTACCCTTCACAATTACGTTTACACCTGGTAATGGACCTTCTTCGTCAGTCACAGTACCCGATACCGTTCTATCCTGTGCCCATGAATAAGAGGCAATCAGGAAGAAACTTAGCATTAGTAATAGTTTCTTCATCATATTATGTTTAGGTTATAAATTTATTAATTCACTAATATAAAGGATATATATTTTAATAGACAAAAATCATTTAAACAAATCCACTTAAAGCTTTCTATTATTGTTTTTATCAAATAAAAACAGATAATAATCATATTAATAGATAATCGATTCTTAGCTTTATATGTAAGTATTCCTTATTAATGTTCTAATTACTTAAAATTATCGAAAGTAAATACTTTTGCTTTATTATTTATAATAATCGCATGGACACGTTCTTTACTAAGCAATCTTTTACTAAGCAATCTATTATCGTTATAGTCTAAAGGATAATAAACTAAATCATTATTTTCAATGTAACCTTTATAAGGTGTTTGGTTATAATCTCTTGAAAAGCCGGTATCAATTTCAAAAGTATGGTGCTTGGATACATTGCACTACACTTACTCCATTTATTTTCGGTCATAAACGATTTGCACGGATAAGCCTGAATCTAGACTTGAAAGGTTCAGATTATTAGCTAATGGAGAGCCGCCTGTACAGCAATTTTGTCCAAAGCTTGGTAAGGCAATAGAAAATAATAGAAAGATGATTATGATTTTCATATTGCAATAATTACAATATGAAAATTAAAATAATGTCAATTTGCTTACAAATGGATACTTGAATTCATCAATTTAATTCCTCCTCTGTCTCAGGATTAACAAATACGAAACCTCTAGCATCATTACCTTCATGAAATTGAACTTCCATTCCAATAATATACATCACATGGCTTTTATCGATGTAGACAGGTATTCCTTCAATCTCAAAAGTCTTGTCGGACTCTTTGGGCTTATCGAAGCCCAACATATAATTCATTCCTGCGGCACTGCAGCCTCCTCCTCCACGGACACCCACACGCAATCCATAACCTTCAGGAATATTTTTATTATCCATTATGTTTTTAACTTCTTTAATTGCTTCTTCTGAAATCTTAATTGGAATCATAAATCATGAATTTTATTGAAGAACGAATGAGTAAAAACAAAAGTTTGCTTTAAAGGCTTGCTTTTATTTGCTGCGAAATTAACTAAATTTGAACATTATCATATAAAATAAGCTTATGGAGCCATTTTGGGACTTAGTAAAAATTATAATTCCAGCAGGAATCGTATTATATGCCATGTTTCTGACAGTAAAAACCATGCTGCAGAAACAAAATGAGGCGAAAATTATTGAAATTAAAGCGAAGAATAAAGAAATCGTTTTACCAATTAGGCTTCAGGCTTATGAAAGAATGAGCCTATTCTTGGAAAGAATCTCTCCAGATCAAATCATAAAACGAGTGCAGAAAAGTGATATGAATGTTGCAGAACTTCAGTACCTACTGCTAAATGAGATTCGAGAAGAGTTTAATCATAACTTATCGCAGCAAGTCTATATGAGTGATGAGGCTTGGAAAATCATTAAAAATGCTAAAGAAGAACTGATTATGGTGGTAAACCAATCTGCTAAAGAATTGGATCCTGAAGCTAAAAGCATCGAGCTAGTTAAAAAGATTTATGAAGAGTCTTTAGAGAAGAAAATTGACAATATAGAATACGGCTTAAGCTTTCTGAAAAATGAAATACAGCAGGAGTTTTGATTAAGAAGTAATAAGATTAAGTATTAGGTTTTTGATTTTAACCTATCACTTCAGAAAACTCAATAATTATGAGAATTAAATTTAAAATTCTCATTTCAAAACTAGTCTTCTTTAATGAGTTCTAAAAACTGGTCGATTTTGTCATTGTCAATAGTAACAGATAAATCATAGAGGGCTATTTTCCAGCCTTCTGGTTTTAATACCAATACCGCAGTTCCTTTGCAAACGCCCATCCAGGTATCCAGTTTTTCATTCAACCATGCAGTATTTCCATCTTCTGAAAAGTAGACATCTCTTTCAGTTGCAGTAAATGACCAAGCTGATTCTTCCTGAAAATATTCATTTGCCCACTCTGCCATCTCATCTCTAGTCCACTTTTCTGTTTTATCTGTACCTAAGTAAACTCCATCTTCGGTCATACTTCCAAAAAACACTTTTTCATTAGCAGTAGCAGCAGCTTTGTGCCAATTATCCATAAATTGGTTAATTGTTTCTGTAGGAGTTTGAGCAAACAAAAACATTGGGGATAACACCAAAAGCATCATTAGTATAATTCTCATTTCTTCATATTTTTAGTTAAAAACTTATTCAATATAACTCAAATCGGAAATAATAATAGTATAAACATTTACTACAGCTTAACTGTAATAGCTAAAAAAGGCACTCCAAATGGAATAAATTCTGCAATTTCCTGATTATATAAAAACCCTAAATCATAGCTGGCAGTCTCTGTAATATATCTTCCCCCATAAAAAACAAAACTCGTATTACCATCAAACTCAGTTGGAATATAGAATCCTTCAGAAACAACCAATAATTTCTTTGAGATTCTAGCCATACCGGCTAAGGAATAAAAAGGGTTCAACCTTTGAACTTGACTAATAGCTCCCAAATAAACCGTAGCTGTCAAATTTAAATCTGGTTCTCCAATGGTAACCCCAGTATTAAAAATAGCTGCTGCTGCGCCTTCTCCAGATTCAAAAGATGTACCGGCAAATGCATCCAATCCAAATTTATAATGGATATTTTTTCCTAGCTGTTTGGTGAAATGTGGATTTACATAAATTATAGGCACCCTTAAAACCAAAGCCCACAGACTGGTTCCTACCCCTATTGAAAAGTTATCCGATACTCCTCTATGATAAGTCATGGGGTTATTGCGCAAGTAGTTACCGCCTTTTTTATAATTAAAAGCGCTAGTTCCTAGCATATATCTGACAGGGTTTACTTGCTTTAACCTCTCCTTTTCCTCAGAATCAATCTGATCTTCTTCCTCCAAGGATTCAATATTTTTAATTCGCTGTGTTGGTATTTTTAACCTTCCTGCACTTTCAGTTTCTATTTCTAAGAAATCTTTATTTTGACTTATGAAAAATCCTTTATAAATCTCTCCTGTTTTTGTGTAAACAATTATTTTGGCTTTAGATTTATTCTGAGTTTCTTCAATTTTAGGATCCTCAATTTGAGCTTTAGCTAATAGGCTTGTCAAAAATAAAAATAGGCTTATAACGTATAGTTTTTTCATATAGAAAAGCAAAATCGGTTCAAATATTGTAAATTTACCAAACGTTTAAATATCAAAAAGTATTATGATAAATCCGCACAAAAGTAGTCAAATTAAAGCGAATAATATAAGATTATGGGTAGGTGTCATAAGTTTGCTTATTGCTTGGTCCTTATTTATTTACAAAGATCTACTCCACGATTTGTATTTAATTTTGATAGGCGCCTTTACCTTATATACATTATTTGCGTATATATGGATGCCTATACAAAAGAATAAAAAATTGAGAGAATCAGAAGATGAGTAAAAGACTAAATTATAAAAATGCTTTTAAAAGAGCCTCAAGAGTACTTGCTGATAGGCGATTGAGTTCTAAGCTAGTGAATGAAGCTAAAGAAACTTTAACTAGTCGTGCTAAAGCATCTGAAAAAATTTCTCAGTTAAAAGATAAAATCTTTACACTTATAAGGTTAGTAAAAGCCTATACCAAAGGCAAATACAGAGATATCTCTCTTAAAAGTATGCTCTATACTGTGGGGGTTTTAATTTATTTCATTACCCCAATGGATATTATACCTGATTTTATTCCTGTGTCAGGCTTTTTGGATGATGCCTCACTTATTCTTTGGCTTTACAGTCATTTAGGTCAAGAAATGCAACAATTTGAAGCTTGGGAGAGTAAGCAAGAAGAAAAGTAAATTCATGATTGAAGAATCTATTGCTACTCTAAAAATTGATGCCTTCTCAAAAGGTCTTGACTATCCATCTTATAGAAGCTTGATTAAATCTCTTTTAGCAGAAAATAAGACCACTGGTACTAATCATTCAGAAGCCATGATTGCTTATACTTTGATGAATGATAAACGTATGAATAGATGGGATAAGAAAATAAATTTAGATTCTGATCTTGCCAATAATATAAAGTCATTACCAAAACTGAATTGGTTGGTCATTACAGAGGCTTGGTGTGGAGATGCTGCTCAAAACATTCCATTCTTAGCTAAAATGGCCAATGAAAATCCTGAAATTGATTTAAGGTTTATCATGAGGGATGAGCATCCTGAAATAATGGATCAGTACCTTACAAATGGCGCCCGTTCAATTCCTATTCTCGTTATAATGGATGAAAATTTCAATGATTTAGCTTTTTGGGGACCTAGACCAGAACCAGTTCAAAACATGGTGATGGAAGCAAAAGAAAATCCAAACATGGATAAAGCTAAATTTATTGAAAGTATACATAAATGGTATGCAGTTGATAAAAATCAAACGATTTCTCAAGAATTCACACAACTAATAAAAAACATTCTCTAATGGCAAAAACAGCAATAATAGTAGGAGCAACAGGTTTAGTAGGTGGCCATCTTTTAGATTTACTATTGGAGGATGAAGGCTATTCCACTGTTAAAGTTTTAAGTAGAAGAACATTGGGCGGAGATGATGGGAAGTTAAAAGAAATCATCATCGAAGATTTTGACAAAATGGAAAACCATGCAAAAGAACTAAAAGCTGATGATTATTTCTGTTGCTTAGGCACCACCATGAAAAAAGCGGGAAGCAAAGAAGCTTTCAAAAAGGTGGATTTTCAATATCCTGCTACTTTAGCGGCTATAGCGAGAGAGAATAACGCCAAATCATTTCATATAATTTCCAGCATGGGAGCCGATTCTAGCTCCATGATTTTCTATAATAAAGTAAAAGGTGAAACAGAAGAGGCTATTCAATCCATGAAGTTAGAAAAGGCCTTTATATACCGCCCTTCGTTTATAGCAGGAGAAAGAGCTGAAAAAAGAGCAGCAGAAAAAGCTGCTTTATGGGTTGCTGATAAATTTGACTTCATTTTTTCTGGTCCGTTTAAGAAATATGCTGCCGTTCATGCAAAAACTATTGCAAACGCTATGCTTCAAACAGCAAAAAATGATAAGTCAATATTCAAAGTAATCCCTTCGGATGAAATAGAAAAAATAGGAAAATGATTGCAGTATTACAGCGAGTATCAGAAGCTTCCGTTACTATTGAAAATGAAATTAAAGGAGAAATCCAGAATGGATTAATGATTTTATTGGGCATAGAAGAAGCCGATAATGAGGAAGATATAGAATGGCTGAATCGTAAAATAATCAATATGCGCATTTTCAATGATGAAAATGGCGTGATGAATAAAAGTTTGTTAGATATTGCAGGAGAAATCCTGCTAATAAGTCAGTTTACATTGCATGCCAGCACCAAAAAAGGAAACCGACCTTCCTACATAAAGGCTGCGAAACCAGATATTGCTATTCCACTTTATGAAAAAATGCTAAACTCATTGGATTTTGCCATTCCTACCAAAATTCAAAGTGGAGAATTTGGTGCTGATATGAAAGTCAGCTTAGTGAATGATGGGCCTGTTACTATTATTTTGGATAGTAAGGATAAGAAGTAATCAATTGACAATAGACAAAGGGAAGTTGACAAAATTAATTAATCCTCTTCAAAAGTAAAGGCAATCAAAACTAAAAGCATAGCTAAAAAGAAAATCTAATTCGAAACAAATTATTCTACTTTTTTCGTAAATTTAAGATAAACTTAGGTTTATGGAACAAATATCAAATAGAATAACGATTGACGATAATATTTGTAATGGTAAACCAACCATCAGGGGAAAAAGGATTACTGTACAAACTATTCTGGAATTTATTAGTGCTGGGGAGAGTCACAAAGAAATACTCAAGCAATTTCCGAGTCTTCAAGAAGAAGATATAAATGCCTGTCTAAACTTTGCGTCTTCACTTATGAATAGAAACTATACCATAAGAGATATTCCTGCTTAATTATGCCCAATTTTTTAATTGATGTTAATTTACCTTACTATTTTAGTTTATGGAATAATGAGCAATATATTCACCAATTAGATATGGATGATGAAGCTAAAGATTCGGAAATATGGGATTATGCTAAACGGAATAATCTTACTATAATCTCGAAAGACAGCGATTTTTCTCACAGAATAATGCCCCATCAACCACCACCAAAAATTATTCATATAAGATTAGGAAATATGAAATTGAAAGATTTTTTTTTTAAAATAAATTCCGTTTGGAATATCGTATTAGAATTAAATACAAACCATAAGTTAGTAACAGTTTATTCAGACAGGATAGAAGCCATTAATTAATCCTCTTCAACAACAAAGGTAACAACGTCAAATCCGTTAGCAGGGCAAAAAGCATGGCCAATGAAAGGAAAAAACCTAAATAAAAGGTTGTTGCAAAAGAAGATAAGGTAAAAAGCACAAACCCTCCAATGATTAAAACTGAAGTAATCAGAATTGCCAAACCAGCCGATTTAAAAGTTTTGATAATTCGCCAAATCGGACTTTTTGCTTTTTGTTTTTTATAAGAACCTAAGAAATGTATAGTATCATCCACCGCAATTCCGAAAGCCACTACAAAAATGATGGCAGTCGTTAACTTTAATGGCACTCCCATAAAACCCATAATTCCAGCAGTAAATAATAATGGTATGAAATTGGGAATCAGGCTGATCAACAACATTTTAAAGGATTTAAAATAAATGGCTAAAGCAATAGCAATCATTAAAACCGCTAATAATAATCCTTTTAAAAGCTCTATTGATAGACTTTCATTACTTTTATCAATCAAATAAGTTGTGCCTGTTATTCTAGCCTTTAATATCGTTTCATCGATTTCTTTATCTATAAACGATTCTAAAGCATGATTACGATTTTGAGTATCATGAGAACCCCACTCTGGAATAAAGCCAGCAAATCTCGCATATTTACCACTTGAATCCATCACTTTATTAGCCACTCCCCTTCTAAGCAATTGATTTCGAATTGATTTTTGATTATTAAAATCACCTCTATTAGGAAATATATAGTTCTGATTAGCTCCTCCTTTGTCAATTTGATTGGCATATTTTACAACATCCAAATGCGATAAGAACTTTTGAATGCCAAAGGAATCTTTTAAATAGGTATCTATTTTTAAGGCTTCTTTTAAAAAGGCATAATCTAATACTTTATGGTTTTCTTGTGTTGGGAAAATTGCCATTTCCCATGGCTTTGATCCCCCAAAAGAATTATCCAAATATTCAAAATCACCCCGGACCTGGGAATCTTCGGGTAAATCTTTCAAAAGATAAGCATCTGTTTTGAGTTGTAGAAAACCAATAATAGAGCCTATTATCAACAGCAAATAAACTCCAAGGACTAATTTTCTGTTTTTTATCAATTTTACAGCCCAAAGTTTATAAGGTAATTTTATACTTTGCCTCTTATAGCTTTTTCTAATGAGAAGAGGACCAAATAAGAAATTTACAGCAAAAGCAATCAAAACACCAAGCCCGGCAAAAAGACCTAATTCTCGTACAGGCTGAGTGGGCAATATCAGTAAACTAAAAAAACCTAAAGCAGTGGTAATAGAAGTCAATAAAGTGGGTGAAAGCACCTTTTTGATAGATGATTTTAGCCTTTTAAGAAAGTCCTTTTCTTCATTTTGACGGTAAGAATTAACCAAATGGATGGCATCAGAAGTGGATACAAAAAGGATAATTGGTGGAATTAATACACTTAATATACTCAATTCAATTTCCAACATTGCCATAAATCCTAACAAATAAACCATTGATGAAATACTCATTAAAAGAGGCAAAAGCATGATGTTGAAAGAGCGATAAATTAATAGCAGTAAAATGACAGTTACCAAAACACCCAAGCCAAGGAAAATACTGAAATCTGAGCGGATGTGATCAATAAAGCTTTTTTGGGCAACCAATTTGCCTACTAATTTATAATTCTTGATATCAGATTCAAAAAATGAAGACTTCAATGCATTAAAAAATTCAAGCTCCTTTTTAGGCGATTTAAAATGTTGATGATTTAGCTGAACGATAAGCGAACTGGCATCATTTGATATGAAATTATTGTAGAGTGGATGGCTCATTATTCTAGCACTATCTGAGTTCAGTTTTCCTGAATCTTGAGTATGTAATAAGGGAATTGATTTAATTCCATAAGGAGATTTAATTAAATGCTTTAAATCAAAAATAGATTGAGTACTCATTAATCCATTGATAGTATCTACCTCATTTTTCCACTTTTCAATTTTTATTAAAAACTTAGCATTGAATACAGTGGGTTTATTTTCAATAGCGACTAATAAATAATCATTATCATAACCGAACTTTTCAACATGCTTTTCAAAGAAAATTTTATCCTCGTTATCATCTTCAAAGAATTTTTCAAATTCAAAGGCCACTGAGAGTTTAGGGAATTGAGAAATGAAAAAAGCTATACTTATTAGCCAAACAGCATATAGCATAAATCGGAATTCCCGATCGTTAAAATTATTATAAAATTTTTGAGCTATTTTTTTCAAAAGTGAATGAAATTCTAAATCCTAAAGTTAATAAACGAAGCTTAGGACTACTTTGGATTGCTGAAATTATTAACCTGAGTTTCTATGTTGAAAAACCAGACAAAAGGTAATTTATTTTCTTTTTTTGCCTTTTTTAGGCGTAGTTGTCCTATGATAAAATTTTAAGTTTGTCAAGGGTGGCTTAGGTTTGTGCGCTGTTTTGTGCG